>JAFYVL010000081.1 GCA_017549125.1 Oscillospiraceae bacterium
AGCTGCGTAAGATGGAGGCTGATGGCACCTTTGCTATGCTGCCCAAGAAGGAAGTTATCAAGCATCAGCTGGAGATCGAGAAGCTGGAGAAGTACCTGGGCGGCGTTAAGGAGATGAAGAAGCTCCCCGCTTGCCTGTTCATCGTTGACCCCCGCAAGGAGCGCAACGCTATCGCTGAGGCTCGCAAGCTGAACATCCCCATTGTTGCTATCGTTGACACCAACTGCGATCCCGATGAGATCGACTACGTGATCCCCGGCAACGATGACGCTATCCGCGCTATCCGCCTGATCGCTGCTGCTATGGCTAACGCTGCCATCGAGGGCCGTCAGGGTGAGGACGCAGTGGCTGAGGCTGTTGAGGCTGAGGTCGAGGCACCTGCTGCTGAGTAATTTGTAAACAATCGGCACCCCTCAATGGGGTGCCTTAACAAAAGAATTTAGGAGGAAATTAAAATGGCTTTTACTGCTCTGGATGTTAAGAAGCTCCGTGAAATGACCAACGTCGGTATGATGGACTGCAAGGCTGCTCTGGCTGCTACCGATGGTGATATGGACAAGGCTGTTGACTGGCTGCGTGAGAAGGGCCTGGCTAAGGCTGCTAAGAAAGCTGACCGCATCGCTGCTGAAGGCGTTGCTTATGCTACCGTGATTAACGGCACCGGTGTTGTGATCGAGGTTAACTCCGAGACCGACTTCGCTGCTAAGACCGATTCCTTCATGGATCTGGTTAAGAACCTGGCTGAGGCTGTTGCTGTGAACGCTCCCGCTGATGTTGAGGCTCTGAAGGCTTGCAAGTACCCCAACTCCAACCTGACCGTTACCGAGATCATGCAGGAGAAGGTTATGTCCATCGGCGAGAACATGCAGATCCGCCGTTTCGACAGCTTCACCACCGGCGCTAACGTTGCTTATGTTCACATGGGCGGCACTCACGGTGTTCTGGTTAATCTGGAAGCTGACGTGGACGCTACCGAGATCGGTAAGAACGTTGCTATGCAGATCGCTGCTATGAACCCCAAGTACTGGGACAAGGCTCAGGTTCCCCAGGCTGACGTTGACAAGGAGCTGGCTGTTCAGGTTGCTCTGATGGACAACGATCCCAAGATGGCTAACAAGCCCGCAGAGGTTAAGGAAAAGATCGCTGCCGGTAAGATCAATGCCTTCTACAAGGAGAACTGCCTGCTGCAGCAGGACTTCGTTCGTTCCGACCTGTTCAAGGGCGACGTTGCCGGCTACATTGCTGATGCTGCTAAGAAGCTGGGCGGTTCCGTTAAGTTCGTCAATGCTATTCACTACATCAAGGGTGAGGGCATTGAGAAGAAGGAAGACAACTTCGCTGAGGAAGTTGCTGCTCAGATCGCTGGCGCTGCTAAGTAATTGATATTTCAAAGCACCCGGTTTCATCCGAAACCGGGTGCTTTCTATATTCCCCCTTGACGATAGACTGGAATTATTCTAAAATAAACGCAAATCATCCTACAAGCTGGAGGTTATCTATGTATCCTGCAATAGAACCAAATCGAATGACTGGAAACGAACCTGTGGTCACACCAAGCGGTGAAATCATTGGATGCTTAGCAGGGTTTTGGCAGTGGGCTTATTCTGATCTGGTAGGAAACGCAGAACGAGGTGCGCTGGCAGAGTATATTGTCGCCTGTGCATTAGACATTGCCGATGGTGTACGAATTGCTTGGGATAAATATGACTTACTAACCCGGGAAGGGATTTCTGTAGAGGTAAAAACTTCAGGCTATCTGCAAACATGGGAACAAAAAGATCTATCAAAACCGGTCTTTGGTATACAACCAACCTATGGATGGGATAGCAAATCCAATGAATACACCACAGAACAAAAACGGCAATCGGATATATACATATTTTGTTTGCATAAGCATACCGATCAGACCACTATCAATCCCCTACTCATATCGCAATGGGATTTTTACCTGTTACCTACCACCGTTATCAACAAGAAATTTAAAAGCCAAAAAACCGTCACCTTATCGTCGCTGATTAAGGCCGGTGCGCAAAAATGCGATTACCAGGACATCAAGCACATGATACCCCGGTTGTGTAATAATGGCATATAATTTAAGAAGCCCGCTGCCAAGCAGCGGGCTTGTATTTATACCTTAAACTGATTGAAGCAATCGTACAGGGGCATGAGTTTTTGGAACAGGTCACGGACACGGTGGACCAGTTCCGGGCCGAAGGTTGCCTCAGAGAACGCCTCTTCCACAGCGCAGCCAATGCAGCCCTTCCAGGCAAAATAAGGGGCTAATTCCTTGCTGGGAGCTTCCTGGGGCGGCCGCTTATACAGCTGCGCGGTAATGGGCAGGCCGGTAGCCTTTTCCGTATCCCGGATCAGCTTCAGAAATTTCTTGGGATGGGCTGCCCAATCCTGCCGCCAAGCGGCGAGGGTTGCGGTTCTGGGCTTCCACAGGAAGAAGCCATAGCTGATGCCATCCGGTGTGATCTCAAAATACAGACAGGGATTTTCCGCCCACCATTCCACATCCTGGCGAATGCAGATCCACAGACTTTCCTTATAGGGTACAGGGTGGTGCATCCGGGCATCCCGATAAATTCGGCTGACCTTCAGCAGGTTGCCGGGCTTGTCCAGGAAGGGCTGGAACAATTCCTGTCCCAAAGCCTTCATAGGCTCGTAGAGATTCTCCACATAGTCCTTCTTATGCTCTAAAAACCATTCCCGATTGTTATTAAACCGGATTCCCCAGAGAAAATCCACAGTTTTGGAAGAAAAACCTTCAAACATACCTTACTCCTGATTTCTGCGCTTCATGGTCTGGCGCATACGCTCTGCATGATCCAGAATACGCTTGCGGATACGCAGGCTCTTGGGGGTGCATTCCAAAATCTCATCGTCAGCAAGGAATTCCAGACATTGCTCCAAAGAGAAGACCTTGGGGCTGACCAGACGCAGGGCTTCATCAGAGCCGGAAGCACGCATATTGGTCAACTGCTTCTTCTTACAAACGTTCACGTTCATATCCTCGTTGCGGCTGCAGATACCGACCACCATACCGGCATACACAGGGGTGCCGGCACCGATGAACAATGCGCCACGCTCCTGGGCATTGTACAGGCCGTAGGAGCAAGCCTCACCGGTCTCGAAGGAAACCAAGCTACCGGTCAAACGGCGCTCGATCTCGCCCTTCATGGGTGCGTAGCTCTCCAGCACAGAGGACATAATGCCCTCGCCACGGGTATCGGTCAAGAACTCGTTACGGTAGCCAAACAGGCCACGGGAAGGTACTAAGAACTCCAGGCGATAGCGGTTGCCCATGGGAGTCATGGACAGCAGATCTGCCTTGCGGCGACCCATCTTTTCGATTACCGCACCCATGCATTCCTCGGGTACGTCAGCAACCATGCGCTCAATGGGCTCGCACAGCTTGCCGTCGATCTCCTTGGTCAGCACACGGGGGGTGGAAACGGAGAACTCATAGCCCTCACGGCGCATGGTCTCCATCAAAATGGACAGGTGCATTTCGCCACGGCCTGCCACATTGAAAGAATCCGCACTCTGCTCAGTCACATGCAAGGAAACATCCTTCAAAAGTTCCTTTTCCAGACGGTCACGGATGTTACGGGAGGTAACGAACTTACCCTCACGACCGGCAAAGGGAGAATCATTGACCGCAAAGGTCATTTCAATGGTGGGATCGCTGATCTTCACAAAGGGCAGGGGCTCAATGGCATCGGGCGCGCAAAGAGTACGGCCGATGGTGATATCTGCCATACCGGACAGGGCTACGATCTCACCGGCAGAAGCCTCCTGGATAGGCGCTTTGCCCAGACCATCATACTGGTACAGAGCCACAACCTTACCCTTAGTCTTCATCTCCGGATCATGGTAGTCGCAGATGGCAACCTCCTGGTTGACCTTGATCGTACCACGCTCCACACGACCCACAGCAATACGACCCACATACTCATTATAATCAATGGAGGACACCAACAGCTGCAGGGGTTCATCCTTATTGCCCTGGGGCGCAGGAATATAGTTCACGATGGTCTCAAACAGAGGCACCAGGTCAGTACCCACCTCGTCAGGACCGTAAGCTGCAGTACCCTGTCTACCGGAGCAGAATACGGTGGGAGAATTGAACTGCTCATCGGTGGCATTCAGATCCAACAGCAATTCCAGAACCTCATCCATAACCTCATGGATACGAGCATCGGGCTTATCGATCTTATTGACCACCACAATGACCTTGTGACCCAGTTCCAGCGCCTTTTGCAGAACAAAACGGGTCTGGGGCATAGGACCTTCCGCAGCGTCCACCAACAGCAGAACGCCGTTGACCATCTTCAAAATACGCTCCACCTCGCCGCCAAAGTCAGCGTGGCCAGGGGTGTCAACAATATTGATCTTGGTGTCCTTATACTGGACAGCGGTATTCTTTGCCAAAATAGTAATGCCACGCTCACGCTCCAAATCGCCGGAGTCCATGACACGCTCCACAGTGGTTTGATTTTCACGGTAAATACCACCCTGCTTCAGCATCTCGTCCACCAGGGTAGTCTTACCGTGGTCAACGTGAGCAATGATGGCAATATTACGAATATTTTCCTGCAGTGCCATACGCACATCTCCTTTATATCTTTTAACTTTTTCCCAATTTTTTATTTTAACACAGGAAACAGATAATTGCAATAAATTTACCAGAAAAACATAGAATTCCAATTTCTCGCTTCACACCAGTAGGGCGGGGCCTTGGTCCCGCCACACATCTAAACTAGGGTGTACATGGCGGGAGCGAGCCCCCGCCCTACGACGGGCTGAGACAATATTGCAACTTTTTGCAATTTGCAATTTTGTGGCAGTTGTGCTATGATTATGCAAGAATTTCTGTGGAGGCTTGCAAAATGAAGAAAACGGTATCTTACGGCATGGTTTTGGGCATCTCCTTGATCATGGCGCTGAATTATCAACTTTTCGTGTTCCCCAACAGCTTCGCACCGGCTGGCTTGAATGGTATTTTTACTATGATCCAGCACCTACTGGACTTCAAACTCAGCTACACCAGCATCATTCTGAACATTCCCCTGGCGATCGTGGTGTTTTTTGTAATCGCAAAGCCCTTTGCCCTTCGTTCGCTGGTTTATAGTGTGGCATTTTCCGGCTTTTTGATCCTATTTGATTACATCGATCTGTCCGCTTTCCAATACGAAACCACCGTCAGCACCCTCTTAGGACCTGCGGCTGCCGGTATGATCACCGGTTTCTGCGGCTACTATATGCACCGGATCGGTGCGTGCTACGGCGGCACGGAATTTATCGCCAAGCTGATCCACAAGAAGAATCCCACGGTGAATTTCTTCTCCATTATCCTGGCGTTGAATGTGGTGGTAGCCCTTGCTTCCTATTTTGTATACGGTTATCAAATTGAGCCGGTACTGCTGTGCATTATCTACAGCTACTTCTCCTCTTCCATCCGCGACAACATGAACCGGAAGCACAGCAGCGCCCTACGCTGTGAGATCGTCACCGATCAGCCCAATGCCGTCGGTCAGGATATTCTGGAGAATCTGCATCACGGTGTCACCGCCATCACCGGAACGGGCATGTATACCGGCCAGGAAAAGACCATCTTGGTTTGCATCATTAACCAATCTCAAATCACCGAATTGGTGAACCTGGTAAGCAAGTACAAGGGCAGCTTTATGACCGTCTCCCATGTAAACCGTGTCATGGGCAATTTCAAGCACCTAACCAGCACCAACACCCCGGAGAAAGTCATTTTCGACCCAGGTAAGAAATAAACCGCAATTTGTAGTACACAAGGCTCCCCTGTAGGGGAGCTGTCACCGTAGGTGACTGAGGGGTGTACGGAATCTAACATCTGAACACCCC
>JAFYVL010000012.1 GCA_017549125.1 Oscillospiraceae bacterium
ATCAACGCTGCTATGAAGGCTGCTGCTACCGAGTCCTACGGCTACACCGAGGATGAGATCGTTTCTTCCGACATCATCGGCATGACCTTCGGTTCTCTGTTCGATGCAACTCAGACCATGGTCAACAAGCTGCCCGACGGCAAGACTCAGGTTCAGGTTGTTTCCTGGTACGACAACGAGAACTCCTATGTTTCTCAGATGTGCCGCACCATCAAGCACTTCGCTAAGCTGCTGTAATCTCTTAGAGAATATTAAAGTCCCAAGCCACCCGGCTTGGGGCTTTTTCTATACACAAGGAATGTAGGGGCGGTTATCAACCGCCCGGTGATTTTGATGTACAAAATCACATTGCCGCAAGGCGATAATTCACTTTATTTCTGCGAAATCCCAATCATTTGTGTGCAAATGATTGGGCGGGCGGTTAATAACCGCCCCTACGATACAACGAAATCACACTATCAACTATCAACTATCAACTTTCCACTATTGCCAATCCTGGCGGAACGCTGAGGACAGCGTTCCCTACACGCATCTACCCATCTCGGGACAGCTCCAAAAACAATCGCACACCGATATGGATACCGGATAAAAATGCACTTTTGGCATAATCTTCACAGAGTTTCACTATGATCAAAAAAAGGGAATCATTATTTTCGATGGATAATTGAGAAAGAATATGATCTACATGCTGAAAGTTTGCTTTTATGGATTCCTCGCTGATAGGATTATCCTCCATATATGCGAAATACAGCATATCCAATATGGAATCCGCATCCGCATGAGCGTAATGAATCTGCTTTTCAAAAATATAATTTTTAAGCTTTTGAATATAGGTATCCATGGTTTCCTCCCTATGCTTTTTGATTATAATACATCATATATGATGTAAAGTCAACATAAAATACATCATATGTGATATATTCAGTACGAAGCAAGGGGGTATAGATATGAATTATACAGATCGGTTAAAAGGCTTGCGGGAAGACGCTGATAAAACACAGCAGGAGATTGCAGAGGTTTTAGGAACCACACAGCAATACTATGCCAATTACGAAAATGGCAAACGGCCATTGCCCATTGATAGACTGTACGCCCTGTGCGAATACTATCAAGTGAGTGCTGACTATATTCTCGGTCTGCCCCAAGGAAGACCTTACGGATTAAGCAAATTGCCAAAAAAACCCAAGAAATAAGAAGTTGCTGAAATTTTCGCCGCTGCAAATCCGCAGCGGTGTTTTTTTATTTGTTTTTTGTGTCCTAGGGAAAGAGTTAAATGATGAAAATTGAAAGATTTTGATTGACAAAATCACATCGCCGCAAGGCGATAATTCAATTTATTTCTGCGAAATCCCAATCATTTGTGTGCAAATGATTGGGCGGGCGGTTAATAACCGCCCCTACGACACAACGAAATCACACTATCAACTTTCCACTTTCAACTATCAACTTTCAACTTTTATATCCCCAGGGGGGGCTTGCGGAAGGTGTTTTCCTCATGTATAATGGCGAAAACGATTGAAGATTAAGGAATTTACCCATGGGAAGTATTGCGTTATTACAGAAAAAAAGAAGAAAACAATTTGTCGTGATCGCTATGATGCTCCTGGCGGTTCTGGTACTGAGTTTCCTGTGCCTGTTTGTGGGCTCTGCCAATATGTCAATAAAGCAGTGCCTGCAAGCCCTGATGAAGAAAGGCACAAACGCGCATAATCGCATCATCTGGAACATCCGTATGCCCCGAGTGCTGGCGGCTATGGTTGCCGGTGCAGGTCTGGCTCTGTCCGGTCTCATTATGCAGACCGGCCTAAATAATGCCATGGCATCTCCCTCTACCCTGGGCGTGTCCAATGCGGCTGTTTTTGGCGCAAACCTGTCGATTATTGTATTTTCCGGGGGCTTTTTGTCCACCGGCAACAACCCCAACAACTGGGATGTGGGTGCAAATCCCTACTCCACCAGTTTGATGGCCTTTGTGTTTGCGGTGCTGTCGGTGCTGCTGATCCTGGGACTCTGCTCTCTGCGGTCTTTCTCTCCCGGTGTTGTGGTGCTGGCCGGTCTGGCACTTAGCTCCGTGTGGACAGCGGCCACCACATTTTTGCAGTATTATGCCACCGATGTGGGTCTGTCCGCCGCTGTGGTGTGGAGTTTCGGTGATTTAGGTCGTGCCACCTACCGCACGGACACCATTATGGCCATTGTGGTGGTCATTGGATTTATTTATTTCCGCTTGAACGCATGGCAATTCAATGCCCTGCTCAGCGGTGATGCCACCGCCCGTACCATGGGCATCCGTGTAGATGCTCTTCGTTTTGTTTCCATGCTGCTGGCATCTCTGATCACCGCCGTGTGCGTGTCTTTCCTGGGTGTCATTGGCTTTGTGGGCATTATCTGCCCCCATGTGACCAAGAAGATCATGGGACAGGATCATCGGGTATCCATTCCCGTCACTGCCCTGAGCGGTATGCTATTACTGCTGCTGGCGGACACCCTGTCCCGTACCATCGGCAGCGGCTCTGCTCTGCCTGTGGGTGCCATTACCTCTTTGCTGGGCGCACCCTTCTTCCTGGCCATTATCTTCTCCGGAAAGGAGAATCGCAAATGCTGAGTTGTAACAATGTAACGTTCCGCTACGATCGTAGCGGCCTGCCGGTTCTCAGAGGTGCATCCCTGGAACTGGAACAGGGCGAAATCGGTATTCTGCTGGGCAAAAACGGCTCCGGCAAGACTACCTTATTTAAAAATATTCTGGGCATCCATAAGCCCTCCGGTGGTGAGATCCTGTTCCAGGGACAGAATCTCACAAAAATGTCCCGTCGGGAACGTGCCAGACGCATTGCCTATGTACCCCAGGACATCCAATTTGGCGAACTGACCGTATTTGACTCTGTGCTCATGGGTCGTGTGTCCCACTTTGGTCTGAAAGCCAGCCATGCAGATTACGAAGCCGTGGAGAAAATTTTGCAGGACATGGGCTTAGAATCCTATGCCCAGCGGAATGTGGCCGCCCTCTCCGGCGGTGAGCGGCAGAAGATCGCCATTGCCCGTGCCATGGCGCAAGAGCCGAAATTGATGGTTTTTGACGAGCCCACGGGAAATCTGGATATTTCCAACGAGCATCTGATCATCCAGGAAGCCAAAAAGCTGGCAAGAGAGAAGAATATCAGCATTTTAAGCTCTCTGCATGACCTCAATCAAGCCATGAATTTTGGCGATAAGTTCTTCTTCCTGAAAGACGGTGTGGTAAAATATGCCGGCGGCAAGGAGATCATTACCGAGGATGTGATTTTGGATATTTTTGATATCCATGTACACATAGTAGAAATTGAAAATGAGAAAGTATTTGTAGGAGGACATATTCATGGAAATTTACACGAACATTAAGAAAATCCTGTGCCTGGTTCTGGCACTGGTCATGGTCTGCTCTATGGCGGCCTGTACTGTGGAAGAAACCGCTGAAAAATCCGGCGAAAAATCCGTGACCGTCACCGATATGATCGGCCGTCAGGTGTCTGTGAATCCCGGCAGCTACAAGCGTGTGGTCTGCATCGGCGCAGGCGCATTGCGTATGTACAGCTACATCGGCGACGCTTCCCTGGTTTGCGGTGTGGAGGATATCGACAACACCTCTCTTTCTGAGCGTCCCATGATGTTTGACTCCGTGGCTCGTCCCTATCTGATCGCCAACGAAGAAGCTTATACCAAGCTGCCCTCCTGCGGTGTGGGCGGCCCTATGGCGCAGACCGCAGAAGCAGAAAAGATCCTGTCCTGCGATCCCGACATCGTGATCTCCGAGTACGAGGATGTGGACAAGGCAAATGCTCTGCAGGAGCAGCTGGGTGTGCCTGTGATCACCCTGTCCACCGGCGCAAAGGGTGTATTTGACCAGGCTTTCTATGGTTCTATGCGCCTGTTGGGTCAGATTTTCGGTCAGGAAGAGAAGGCTGAGACTCTGGTTTCCTTTATCGAGACCGAAGCCGCTGAGATCACATCCCGTACCGCCAATATTGCCGACGAGAACAAGCCTTCCGTATACATCTGCGGTCTGGGCAACTGGGGTACTACCAACCATCTGATGACCGCTGAGAACTACATCTCCTTCCAGATCGCCAACGTGAAGAATGTGGTTTCCGGCCTGTCCATCCAGGGTGTGGGCGAAATTGAGGACGAGAAGTTTGTGGAGCTGAGCCAGCAAACCGATATTATGATCATGGATGCTGCCGCAGTAAAGAATATTAAGCCCCTGTACACAGAAGATCCCACCATGTTTGATACCAGCAAGGCATGGCAGTCTGGCGAGGTATATCTGCAGATGGCTTACAATGCTTACTACACCAACTTCGAGATTGCGCTGATCAACACTTGGTTCATCGCCAAGACCGTATATCCGGAGCTGTTCCAGGATATCGACATGACCGCAAAGACCAACCAGGTCACCAAGGTGTTCCTGGGTCAGGAAATGGCAGAGGATATCTTCGCATATCCCTCCAGCTTCGGCGGCTATCAAAAGATTGACACCGCAACCTTTTTCGGTTAATATAATACCAATCATTGTAGGGGAGGGTCATTGACCCTCCCTAAACCTTACAAAACAATCGCTATAAAATTTTAGGTTGCGGGAGGGTCAATGACCCTCCCCTACGAAAGGATATTATATGGAAAAGCAGGATATTATAGAATTTTTCGATCAGCGTGCCGCCCAATGGGATGCGGAAATGATCAAAAGTGATACCATCATCGGTACCATTCTGGACAATGCAGAAGTAAATGAAGGTATGGACGTGCTGGATGTGGCCTGCGGTACAGGCGTGATGTTCGACTATTATCTGGCACGGAATGTGGCTTCCGTGACCGGTATTGATATTTCTTCCGAAATGGCAAAGATTGCTACCGATAAATATCAGAATGAGCCGAAGGTACAGGTGATCTGCGGTGACGTGGAGGAAGTAAAATTCGACCGGAAATTTGACCGGATCGTGGTCTATAACGCATTCCCCCATTTCCCCCAACCCAAGCGGCTCATTAAGACCCTGGTAGGACTACTGAAAGAGGATGGTCGTCTGACCATCGCCCACGGTGCCAGCCGGGAAGCCATTGACAATCACCATAGCGGTGCCGCCAGTAAGGTATCCAACGGTCTGATGGCGGCGGATAGCCTGAAAAAGCTGTTCGATCCCTATATGGATGTGGAGATCATGATCTCCAACCGGAAGATGTACCAGGTCAGCGGTGTGAAGCGAGATCCGCTGGCACACTCCCACGGTGGCATGGTACATAGCCACAGCCACGGCAATCATCACCACGATCATGCTCCTGCAGAAAACGCCACCCCTCTGGAAGAATTGCTGGTGCTGATGAAATACATGGTCAGCCACAACGATGCCCATGCCCAGGAAGTGGCAAATCTGGCGCAGGAATTGCTGTCTGCAGGCAAAACCGGCGCATACGATCAACTGATGGATGCGGTTTCTGATTTTGACATGGTCAATGCCAAGCTGGCCGCCATTCTGGAAGAGCTGAAAGTGGAATTATAATGGATTACCAAAATTGCAAACTCTGTCCACGGCAATGTAACGTGGACAGAACTGCCGGTAAAACCGGATTTTGCGGTTGCCCGGATGTGGCCATGGTGGCAAAAACCATGCTCCATCTTTGGGAAGAACCGGTGCTTACCGGCGGCGGTGCCAGCGGTGCTATCTTCTTTGGTGGTTGCAGTTTAGGCTGCCTATATTGCCAGAACCGCGCCATTAGCGGCGGTGCTGTGGGTACACCCATGGATGCCCCAAAACTGCGGCAGACCATGGAGGATCTGATCGCCCAGGGCGCAAGGAATATTGACCTGGTAACCCCGGGACATTTTCTACCCACGGTTGCCCAGGCACTGGAAACGCCTGTTTCTGTACCGGTGGTGTATAACTGCGGCGGCTACGAGTCCGTAGAAGCCCTGGAATTGCTCCGGGGAAAGGTAGATATTTATTTACCCGACCTGAAATATGCCCAAAGTGACTTGGCAAGCCGCTTATCCGGCGCACCGGACTATTTCTCCGTGGCTACCCAAGCCATCCGTGCCATGGTAGACCAGGTAGGCCCTGTCCAATGGGAGGGCGACCGGGTGGTTAAGGGTGTGATCGTGCGGCATTTGATTCTGCCCGGTTTCGTGG
This sequence comes from Oscillospiraceae bacterium, assembly GCA_017549125.1. GTDB lineage: Bacteria > Bacillota > Clostridia > Oscillospirales > Oscillospiraceae > Faecousia. The sequence goes on from JAFYVL010000012.1 coordinate 6,159, forward strand.
AAAATTCTTTAAAAATCCTGGATTGGCTGGGAGATACCTTCCGCAAAGGGGAGATTTTGGTGAGCCTCATGCGGCAGTACACCCCCATGGGGAATCTGCCTGCGCCTTTGGATCGCCGGGTCACCGACGAAGAATATGACAGCGTCCTCAGCTGGATGTATTTAAACGATCTGGAAGGCTTCACCCAGGAAAGCGACTCCGCAGAACAAACCTATATTCCAGACTTTTAACGCCTAGTTTACTACGCTACTAAACAAACTGAAAATTAAAAACTGAAAACTGAAAACAAAGGTATTTGCTTCGCAAATGATTTTAAATAGGTCGCCACAGGCGACACATTCGTTTTACGTTTTACGTTTTCAACTTTCAGTTAAAATTGCATATTCTTTACGCTCCCTTCATAGGTTGTACAAACAAGCTATGGAGGGGTTTTTTATGAAACGGATGCTATGGGTCTGGACGGTGGTCTGTGTTCTGGTGGGGCTGTTGCCCGTAGGGGTACAGGGCGCAGATCTGCAGATCGAAGCCAAAAGCGCAATTTTAATGGATGCGGCCACAGGCACGGTGTTATATGAACAAAATGCCCACGAACCCTTGCCACCGGCCAGCGTGACCAAGGTCATGACCATGCTGTTGATCATGGAGGCCATTGACGATGGACGGATCGGTTGGCAGGATCTGGTGACTACCTCAGAGGACGCCGCCGCAAAAGGAGGCAGTCAGGTGTATTTGAAGGTAGGGGAGACCATGACCGTGAAGGATATGGTCAAATCCATCGCCGTGTCCTCTGCCAACGATTGCGCCTGCGCCATGGCAGAGCATATTGCCGGCACAGAGGCCGCCTTCGTGGAGAAAATGAATGCAAAAGCCCAGGAATTGGGGATGAAAGATACCCATTTCGTCAACTGCACCGGTCTGGATGACGATGAAAACGCCAAGGATCACAAAACCTCTGCCTATGATATTGCGGTTATGTCCGCCCAATTGCTGACCAAGCACCCGGCCATCAAGGATTTTACCACTATTTGGATGGATACCATCCGGAATGGAGAATTTGGGCTGAGCAACACCAACAAAATGGTGCGATTCTATTCCGGTGCTACAGGGCTGAAAACCGGTTTTACCTCCCAGGCTGGCTATTGCCTGTCCGCATCTGCCCAGCGGGACGGGATGGAACTGATTGCGGTGGTCATGGGCTGTGAGACCTCTGCCAAACGGTTTGCCGCCTGTAAATCCATGCTGGATCACGGATTTGCCAACTATGCCCTGATCACCCCCAACCTGGCAGAGGAATTGGCAGTACCTGTAAAATTAGGCACAAAAGATAGGGTTTCGGCTGTTCCCGGGGAAAATGCCCCGATTTTAATAGATAAATCTCAGAAAAACCTGATCGCTATGGAGGTGGAACTGGAAAAACAGGTCACCGCTCCGGTAAGCCAGGGACAGCGGTTAGGCACGCTGACCGTAAAAGCCGGGGATCAGATTTTGCAACAGATCCCTTTGGTTGCCCAAACAGTCGTGCGAAAACTCACCTTCGGTCAAATCTTCCGCCACCTGCTCAAAACCACCCTAGCAGGAAAATAAATGCAATTTCTGGTTTTGCCTCCCCTGTAGGGGAGGTGCCCCGAAGGGGCGGAGGGGTTTACGGAGATTGAGATCTGCTAACCCCTCAGTCGCTTCGCGACAGCTCCCCTGCAAGGGGAGCCTTGTATGCGATAAATTGAAATTTGTGATGTTGTGAAACGCTTTAAATCGTGGTATACTCTCCTATAAGGAAGTGATACCAATGATTGACTTTCAACCGCTGAGTTTGGCGCAAAAGCCAAAATTCGACCAAATACTACAAAATGCTACCGCCAGAGGTTGCGAATACAGCTTCGCGAACCTGTTTATCTGGGGTCGTCAGCGGGCGGCCTTTCTGGGAGATACTTTGATGATGTTCTCCCAATTCAACCGCACCAGCGTTTACCCCTTCCCGGTGGGTGACCGGGTAGAAGAAGCCCTGGAAGCCATCATCCGTGATGCCCAGGTGCGGGATATTCCTTGCCGTATTACCAGTCTGTCCCAAGAGGAATGCGAGAAACTGGAGCGCCTGTACCCGGGCAAATTCCGTTTCCATTTTGACCGGGATTTCTTCGATTATGTCTATGATATCAACGATTTAGCCGATTTAAAGGGCAAGAAATATCAGAAAAAACGGAATCATCTGAACCGTTATCTCCAAGCCCATCCGGACTACTGCGTAGAACCCATCACCTCGGAGAACGAAGCCGTGGTCATGGAACTGGCCATGGCATGGTACGATAAAAAACAGGCAGACGATCCCACCGCCGACACCCACATGGAAAAGGCCGCCTTTAAAAAGGCCATCACCAATCGGCAGGCTCTCGGCATGGAAGGACTGCTCCTGTATGATGAGGGCAAGCCCATTGCCATGACCATGGGCAATTTCCTGCGGCAGGACACCTTTGATGTGAATTTTGAAAAAGCCATTGATCCAACCGCCTATCCTGTGATCAACTGGGAATTTGCCCGGTATTTGCGACAAAAATATCCCGATCTGCAGTATCTGGATCGGGAGGAGGATATGGGCATTGAGGGTCTGAGAAAGGCCAAGCTCAGCTACTACCCCCATCACATGGTGGAAAAGCATTGGGCTTGCCTTTTGGAGGATGGCTATGATTACTGATCTGAAAGCCCTGTGGCAAGAGGCCTTCCGGGAATCCGGGGACGGATTTTTTGAAAAGGGATTCTCCCAGGACAGGTTTCGTCGGCTCTATGGCAAGGACGGTCTGGCCGGTGCGGTCTACTGGTTTGATGTGAGCTGGGAGGGTCGGAAATATGCCTATATTTACGGTCTTGCCACCGCCAAAGTCTACCGCAATCAAGGCTACGGCAAACGGCTCATGAACCAGACCCATCAGCAACTGCGCCGCCAAGGGTATGCCGGTGTGATTCTAGTGCCTGCCAGCCGTGAGCTATTTGGTTATTACGAAAAATTGGGCTATAGCGACCTGTGTTCTGTGGAGGAATTCACCTGCGCCGCCGCAGGCAATACCCCCATAAAGCCCTTGACCGGCAAGGAATACTTCTCCTTACGACCCCAGGATGCCGTGAACCAGGAAAACTGTCTTAGCTATTTACAAAGCTACGCTTCTTTCTGGACAGGGGAGGGCTGGATGCTCTGCGGATTGATTCACGAAAACAAGCTGTATGTCCAGGAATTTTGGGGTAATCCGGATCTCGCCCCGGCAATCACCGCCAGTTTAGGCGCAAAGGAAGGCTTTTTCCGTATGCGCGGTAACGGCCGCCCCTTCGCCATGTATTATCCCCTGACCGATGCCCCAAAACCAACCTATTTTGGTATTGCTATGGACTAAAACCGTAGGGGACGGGTTTCCCGTCCCGTGGGAGGCGAAACGCCTCCCCTACAAAGAACTTTGCATAAAAAGTGCTGTTTTCTCACAGAAAACAGCACTTTTTCTCATTTCTTCTCTTCGGGGATGTAGTCCAGAACCAATTCCTCTAAATCGGTTTTCATGGCGGTGTATTTCACACCGGCCGCATCCAGCATCCGCTTAGAAGCCAGGCTGGACATGGAATCACCGTATTTATCAGACAGGTAAATGACCTCTTCCACACCACTCTGGATAATGGCCTTGGCGCATTCGTTACAGGGGAACAGGGCCACATAAATGCGGCTGCCCCGCAGGTCACGACCATTGGCATTGAGCACCGCATTCAGTTCTGCGTGTACCACATAGGGGTACTTGGTGTCCTGACCCTCACGATCCCAGGGGAAATCATCGTCAGAACAGCCCTTGGGCATGCCGTTATAGCCGGTGGAGATAATGATATTGTCCCGGGAGACGATACATGCGCCCACCTGCGTACTGGGGTCTTTACTGCGACGAGCCGCCAGCAAAGCAATGCCCATGAAATATTCATCCCAGCTAATATAATCAGATCGTTTCATAAGAATCCTTTCCAATTTTAATTTATCGTACCACTTCGTAAGGGCGGATATTATCCGCCCGGTGATTTTGAGGAGCAAAATCACATCGCCACAAGGCGATAATCCAATTTATTTCTGCGAAATCCCAATCATTTGTTTACAAATGATTGGGCGGGCGGTTAATAACCGCCCCTACAAGGCATCGAAATAACAGTGCAACAAATTAAAATTTAATCAAAAAAATCTTTTAGGGTATCAAAGAATTTCTTGCGTTTCGGGGTGGATTTATTGTCGATGGATTCGTCCAGCTGGCGAAGCAGTTCCTTCTGCTCCTTGGTCAGCTTGGTGGGGGTCTCCACGGTGACCACAAAACGGTGGTTGCCACGACGCTTGGGGTTATTCACATAGGGGATGCCCTTGCCGGGGAGAATGAATTCCTTACCGGTCTGTGTACCCTCCGGCAGATCAAAGGTGGTCTTGCCGTCCAGGGTGGGAACTTCGATCTGACCGCCCAGAGCCGCCTGGGTGAAGGAAATGGGAACTTCGCAGATCACATCCGTGCCGTAACGCTCGAAAATGGGATGGGAGCGAATAGCAAACTCAATGATCACATCGCCATTCGGGCCGCCATTGCTACCTGCACCGCCTTGATTTCGGGCATAAATGCTCTGTCCGTGGTCGATACCTGCAGGTACTTTCACACGGAGGGTGTGATTCTTGCGAACCTTGGCCTTACCCTTACAAGCAGGACAGGGATTTTTAATAATCTTACCTCTGCCGCTACACTGCGGACAGGTTTGGGTACTCTGCATGGCCATACCCATGAAATTCTGGGTAATGCGCACCTGGCCGGAGCCACGGCACTGGGAACAGGTTTCCACCTCTCCGTCCTTAGAGCCGCTACCCTTACACTCACCGCAGTTTTCCACACGGCGGTAAGTAATCTCTTTTTCCGTGCCGAATGCGGCTTCTTCAAAGGTGACCTCTACCCGAACACCCACATCTTCGCCCTTGCGCGGGCCGTTGCGTCGGGATTGGCGACCGCCGCCAAACAGGTCACCGAAAATATCACCAAAACCGCCAAAGCCACCGAAACCACCGAAGCCGTCAAAGCCTGCGCCACCGGCACCTGCGCCGTAATTGGGGTCAACACCGGCAAAACCAAACTGGTCATAGCGGGAGCGCTTATCCGGGTCGGACAGCACCTCGTAGGCCTCACCCAGTTCCTTAAACTTCTCCTCGGCCTCTTTGTCGCCGGGATTCCGGTCGGGGTGGTATTTCATGGCATTTTTGCGGTAGGATTTTTTAATTTCATCGGCAGTAGCGCTTTTTTCAACGCCCAATACCTCATAATAATCGCGTTTATTTTCTGCCATAACTATTCCTTCCTGCCTCCCCTGCAGGGGAGGTGCCCCGAAGGGGCGGAGGGGTTTACGGAGATTGAGATCTGCTAACCCCTCAGTCGCTTCGCGACAGCTCCCCTACGAGGGGAGCCTTGATTTAATACGCATTGAAAGGGGCGGTTTTGCCGCCCCTTGTTTGATTAGTCTACAGTCTCGTAGTCAGCGTCAATGGGGCCGTCGTTGCCGCAATCGCCGCAATTGCCCTCACAGCCGCCCTGGGGGTTCTGCTGATACAGCTTCTCTGCCACAGGGTAGAATGCCTTCTGCACTTCCTCAGTAGCGGCCTTGATAGCCTCCACATCCGTACCCTTGTTCACTTCCTTCAGCTTCTCAATAGCAGCCAGGATAGGAGCTTTCTCATCCTCGGTGACCTTGTCGCCCAGATCGGTCAGGGTCTTCTCGGTCTGATAGATCATGTGCTCAGCGTTGTTGTGGGTGTCAACCTCTTCCTTACGAGCCTTATCCTCGGCAGCATACTGCTCAGCCTCACGAACGGCCTTGTCAATATCCTCCTGGCTCAGGTTGGTGGAAGCGGTGATGGCGATCTGCTGCTCCTTGCCAGTACCCAGATCCTTAGCGGAAACCTTCACGATGCCGTTGGCGTCGATGTCGAAGGTAACCTCGATCTGAGGAACACCACGGGGAGCGGGTGCAATGCCGGTCAGCTGGAAGTTGCCCAGAGTCTTGTTATAAGCAGCCATCTCACGCTCGCCCTGCAGCACGTGAACCTCAACGGAGGTCTGG
>JAFYVL010000082.1 GCA_017549125.1 Oscillospiraceae bacterium
GTTATCAAGCGCCGTCGTGAGCGCAAGGTTGTTGAAAAGGGCGCTGCTCATATCCGCTCCTCTTTCAACAACACCATGGTCACCATCACTGACCTGGAAGGCAATGCTCTGTCTTGGGCATCTTCCGGCGGTCTGGGCTTCCGTGGTTCCCGTAAGTCCACTCCCTTTGCTGCTCAGACTGCTGCTGAGACCGCTGCTAAGGCAGCTATCGATGCATGCGGCCTGAAGAGCGTCGAGGTCTTCGTTAAGGGCCCCGGTCAGGGACGTGAGGCTGCAATCCGTGCTCTCCAGTCCGCAGGTCTGGAAGTCGTTATGATCAAGGACGTCACTCCCATTCCTCACAATGGTTGCCGTCCCCCCAAGAGACGTAGAGTCTGATTTAAGTTTAGGAGGAATTTTGCTATATGGCTAAGAATATGCAGCCCGTTCTGAAGCGTTGCAGAACTCTGGGTGTTTCTCCTGCTGCAATGGGTTACAACAAGACTTCCAACAAGAACCCCGGCGGCCAGAGAAGAGCTAAGAAGTCTGAGTACGCTACTCAGCTGACCGAGAAGCAGAAGGTCAAGTTTGTTTATGGTATCCAGGAGAAGCAGTTCCGTAACTACTACGAGAAGGCTGCTCGTCACGAAGGTAACACCGGCGAAATGCTGCTGACCTTCGTTGAGCGTCGTCTGGATAACGTTGTGTATCGTCTGGGCTTTGCTAACTCCCGCCGTCAGGCTCGTCAGTTGGTAAACCACGCTCACTTCACCGTGAACGGCAACCGTGTTAACATCCCCAGCTACCTGATCAAGGAAGGCGATGTGATTGCTGTCTGCGAGAAGAGCGCTTCCAATGCTTTCTTCAAGAAGCTGAAAGAGGACGACGCATTTGTTGCAGCTCCTAAGTGGCTGGATCGCGATAAGAATACCCTCACCGGTAAGGTCGTTGCTATGCCCACTAAGGCGGATATCGACTTCGACATCGCTGTCAACCTGATCGTCGAGTTGTACTCCAAGTAATCCGACCCCTAACTGTTCGTAATTGTGCTGAAGCAGGGTGCATTCTACACCCTGCACACTCAAAAGGAGGGTAAGATTCATGGTAGAAATTGAAAAGCCTCGCATCACTTGCCTGGACAATCCTGAGGATCCGTCTTACGGCAAGTATGTGGTTGAGCCTCTGGAGAGAGGCTATGGTATGACTCTGGGTAACTCCCTGCGTCGTATTCTGTTGAGCAGCCTGCCCGGCTATGCCGCAACTTCCGTCAAGATTGCCGGTGTCCAGCATGAGTTCTCCACCATCCCCGGTGTTACCGAGGATGTGACCGAGATCGTTCTGAACGTTAAGCGCATGATCATGAAGCTGCACAGTCAGGGCGTTAAGACCGTGTATATCGATGCTGTTGGCCCCTGTGAGGTCACCGCAGCTGATATCAAGGCTGATGCTGAAGTGGAGATCCTGAACCCTGAACTGCATATCTGCACTCTGGGCGAAGGCGCCACCTTTAATATGGAGATCACCCTGTCCGGTGGTCGCGGCTATGTTCCCTCTGATCGGAACAAGAATGCCCAGACCGTCATCGGTGTTATCCCCATTGACTCCATCTATTCTCCTGTTGTCAAGGTGAATTATTCGGTGGAGCCCACTCGTGTCGGCGACAAGACCGATTTTGATAAGCTGACTCTGGAAGTCTGGACCGATTCCACCATCAGCGCCAAGGACGCAGTGTCCCTGGGTGCTAAGATTCTGTCCGACCACATGACAGTGTTCACCAACCTGTCTGAAACCGTCAGCGCCGGCTCCACTGTTGTGGAGAAGTCCGCCGATCGTCCTGACACCAAGCTGGCCATGACCATTGACGAGCTGGATCTGTCCGTCCGTAGCTTCAACTGCCTGAAGCGTGCCAACATCAACACCGTTGCTGATCTGATCAGCAAGACCGGTGAGGACATGATGAAGGTCCGTAACATGGGCAAGAAGTCCCTGGACGAAGTACAGAAGAAGCTGGAAATGATGGGCTTGTCCCTTGCCAGCGAGGATTCTGCTAGCAACAACTAACCTTATATATAGGAGGAAACGTTCATGTTCGGTACTCGTAAGCTGGGTAAGACCAGCGCACAGAGAAAAGCCATGCTGCGTCAGCTGGTGACCGATCTGCTGGCTAACGGTAAGATCGAGACCACCTTCTACCGCGCTAAGGAAGTGCAGCCCGTGGTTGAGAAGATGATCACCCTGGGTAAGAAGGGCGGCCTGTTCAACTACCGTAGAGCTCTGGCATATATCACCAAGGAAGACGTGGCTAAGAAGCTGTTCGATGAGATCGCAGGCAAGTATGCTGACCGTAACGGCGGCTACACTCGCGTGACTCGCATCGGCGCTCGCCGCGGCGACGCTGCTGAGATGGCAGTGATCGAGCTGGTGTAATTCCCGGCTTTTATAAAGAAACAAAAGTGCGTATCGCATCCGCGATACGCACTTTTTCTAATGCAGAATGCAGAATGCATAATGCAAAATGTTCACCGTACCCATTGTAGGGGAGGGTTTTTAACCCTCCCGAAACCTTCGATGAGCACCGCGGTACAATATTTGGGATAGCGGGCAGGTCGGTGACCTGCCCCTACAGCGTAACAAAATAGGTGTAAAAAATGGGAGTCAAATCGACTCCCATTTTAGCTTTAGTTTATACCCAGTTCTTCTTCCAGGCGTCGGATATTATCCATTTGCTGATTGAACTCATCTAGATTGCGTTGCGCTTCCTCGTAATCTCTTTCGGCCTGTCGCAGAGCTTCATCAGCGGCTTTTTGAGCTCTTTCTGCCTTCTCTACCTCAGACATTTCTTGACTACAAGATGCGAGAAGCAGACAAATCGCAATCACTAGAAAGATGATCTTCTTCATTGCTCACACTCCATGCTCTCACAAACCTCTGTAGGCAATACGCTTTCAGTTGTATCTGCCAGGAGATTTTGCTGTTTCTTCTCGTTGGATACCCAGAGAAGATCTTCGTAAATTGCCTTTAAGTAATGCAGTACCAAAACGGCACCCAGAGCCATGAGCAAATAACCGGCAAAGCTAGAGAAGAAGGATTTAAAATAGTCGTTGGATTCCTCTTGTACCTTGAAAATTGCATAGGTATTCTCCTGTGTATGGTAGGTGTGTTCATTGATAATGGTATAAAAATCTGCGCCAAATTCCTCAGGGCCACCCCAACCAACAGAGGAGACAGATTTGAAATCTTCAAAGTGGCTGATGCCTTTGACATTAGCACCGTGAACGATCAAACAAATACCTAAAATAATACCTACAATGCTCAGAATAATGGGGAATAATTTCTTTTTCATAACGATACCTCTTTCCGTATAATATTAGCCGATACTGGCTAATATGATTATACACCGATATCGGTTAATATGCAAGTAGAAAGTGAGGCTTGCGTTATGATATCGTACAATAAGCTGTGGCAGGTCATGAAGCAGAAGGGTGTTTCCCAATATATGCTGATCAAAAACTATCGTGTGAGCGCAGGTCAGTTGACTCGTCTGCGGAACAATGAGAGCGTCAGCATCCATACCATTGAAATGTTCTGCAAAATTCTGGATTGCCAACCTGGCGATCTGATGGAATATATCCCCGAAGAATAAAAGGTGCGTATCGCTGTTACGATACGCACTTTTTCTAATGCATAATTGTTGGACACGGTAGGGAACGCTGTCCTCAGCGTTCCACAAAACCTTCCCCTTTGGGGAAGGTGTCAAACAATCGGCTCTTCGCAACCGATTGTTTGACGGATGAGGTTGCGGCACAAGGCAGGTATCCATTGGCATTTAGGCGAATTCGTACTGCAGTAACCTCATCCGACCTCACTTGGCAGAGCCTGCGTTCGGCCACCTTCCCCAAAGGGGAAGGCCAGGGGGATCGTGTAATGAATGCATAATGCTGAATGCATAATTGTTAGGTCACAGTAGGGAACGCTGTCCTCGGCGTTCCACAAAACCTTCCCCTTTGGGGAAGGTGGCAAACAATCGGCTCTTCGCAACCGATTGTTTGACGGATGAGGTTGCGGGACAAGGCAAGTATCTATTGGCATTTAGGCGAATTCGTACAGCGGTAACCTCATCCGACCTCACTTGGCAGAGCCTGCGTTCGGCCACCTTCCCCAAAGGGGAAGGCCAGGGGGATCGTGTAATGAATGCACAATGCATAATGCTGAATGCATAATTGTTAGGTCACAGTAGGGAACGCTGTCCTCAGCGCTCCGCAAAAACCTTCCCCAGGGGAGAAGGTCATTAGATGGTTGTAGGGGAGGGTCAGTGACCCTCCCTAAACCGCAGATTCTAACCGTAGTACAATGGTTAGGTGTGCGGGAGGGTTAAAACCCTCCCCTACAGGGGGATCGCAGTAAATGATCGTAGGGGAGGGGTTCACCCCTCCCGAAACCCCAGATCCTAACCGCAGTATAATGGTTAGGTGTGCGGGAGGGTCAGTGACCCTCCCCTACATAGGGGCTACCAAACGCACATAACAAGATCTGGGTAGAAAAGGAATAACCCGGAAGGGCCGTGTAGGCCTATCTAATGTCCGGGAACAAAAATTTTATTCTTTCATTTAGCGGCATAAAACGTTTTTTAAAAATTTATTGCCATTTTCACAAAAAAGCAAATTGACAGAAAAAGTCTGTTGTGATAATATACAAATATAGGGAAAAAGAACTGGGAAATAAATGTGCATTATGTACAAGTAAAGTTGTAACGGAACGAAATTCCATCACAACTTTAGTTGTAATAATCCATTTAGAACCGTTCAAAACCGAAAAAAATAGGAGGAAAGACTATGAAACAGCATACCAATTGGCAAAAAGCGTTGTCTCTGATGTTGGTTTTGGTTATGGTTCTGTCTCTGGTACTGCCTGCAGTGCCGGTACTGGCTGCTGAAACCGCAGAAGAGCTGCCCACAGAGATCGTGACCGATTCTACTGTGGTAGAAACCGAGGAGTCTATTTTCTATCAGACGAATTTCTCTGAGGATGCTGTACTGGCGGATTTTGATCTGTATCAATCCGGCAGCAGCAAATTTACCATTTCCAACGGAGAACTGGCCACCGATGGCACAGATGGCGAGCAGAAGGCCATTCTGAAGCAGGGCGGTAAGATCAAGTCCCTGTCTGTGGACATCATTCCCGGCGAGTCCGGTGTGATCTACGGCGGTGTGTATTTTGGCGCTAAGGATGCCCAGAACGGTCAGGATGCGATCAACTCTCAGGTGATTTTGATCAAGTCCGACTATACTGGCTGGTCCGATGCGGCAAACCGTATTGACATCGTCTACGGTCAGTTCAATAATGGCTGGAAGAGCATCAAGACCACCATTTCCGAAACCGGTAGCGGCAATAATCTGTTCTCCGGTGGCACAAAGCAGCCTTTGAATCTGCGTCTGGACTTTAGCTATGACGTAGTTCTGCTGACTCTGAGCCTGGTAAGCGATTCTTCCAAGTATGTGCAGGTGATTTATGAGATCGAGCCTGCTTTGATCGAGGGTCAGGTTGGTCTGCGGAACATCGGCTCTGATACCCGTTATGACAAGCTGATCGTGAACCATGATTACATCCCCGAAACCCTTACCGAGGGTCTGAAGCTGGATGGTACCGGTCTGGATTCCTATGCCAAGACCACCGGCAACCTCACCGAAAAGCCCGTGACCATCGAGGCATGGGTATGGGTACCTAAGCTGGCAGGCGGCAGCCGTCGTCAGGCCATCATCACCAACTACCAGGAAAGCTCTGTTGCCAAGAACCCTGTGGGAACCTGGGGTCTGTATACCAATGAGTACCAGACTTTGTACTACACAGAGCGTACTGCTGAGGGCACATTTAATCATACCCTGGGTGTGGCGGTGTGTAACAATGCCTGGAGCCATGTAGCTATCGTCCGCCGCCAGGGTGCGTTGGATGTGTATTTCAACGGTGAATTTGTAAAGACCATTGAGCATGCCGGTATGGGTGATACCACCGTGGTGGAACGTCCTCTGACCATTGGCTACTGCTCTGTTGGCGCAGGCACCGAGGGCATCAACTCCCTGAAGGGTCAGGTGGGTGATATCCGTATTTGGAACACCGAGCGTACTCTGACCCAGATCCAGGACAATATGTACCGGGAAATGACCGGTAAAGAAGCGGGTTTGATCCAGCACTGGAATTTCGATTCCCATAAAGAGGGTATCATTTCCAACACCGTAGAAGGTGGTTTGGATGCAGGTGTCATGGGTCATGCTGAAATCGGTGATGAAGGCATCTACCGCTGGGATTTCTCCACCGAAGCCCAGATGGAAGACTTTACCTTCTACTATGCACCTACTTACACCGCTGATAAGTATAACTATGCCTTTAATATTAAGGATGAAAAGCTCGCTATTTCCGGTAGTATCAATAACAGTAGTACCGAAGTAAAGGCAATTCTGAACCAGAAGATCGACAATATTAAATATATTGGCGCAGATGTCACCCAGGGCGGTACGTCTACTGCCAACGTAGCGATGCTCTTTGGCATCAAGGGTGTGAACTCTGAAGCCGTGAACGATTACGAAGGCTATAAGGTTTATATGACCCGTTACAGAACTAGTGCAGCCAAGAGACCTTATACCGAAGTTAATTTTAATAAGATCAGCAATGGTACATCTACCGCTGTGACCTCTACCGCAACCAATACCACCTTCTTCCCCGGCGCAGATGAGAAGCGTCCATTCCATATTCAGCTGGGCTTTGAGGGTAATACGGTCAATGCATTTATGTACCGTCTGGACGATCCCACCGTCACCAATGGTATCTCCTATACCGTGGCAGATGGCGAGGTGGACGGCCAGGTTGGCCTGTGGCTGGGCAGAACCAGTGTATCTTTTGATGATCTAGTGATTCTGACAGCTCTGGAGAAGGAAGAACCTCCTGTACAGGACGAGACCGTTACCTATAATAATGACGGTTATAACTTCATGTCCTCCGGTGGTCTGACCTGGGAGATGAAGCAGGAGATCACCACACCTTATACCATGGAAGCATGGATCAAGGTGCCTGCCGGTATTGCTGACGGCACCGTGGGTTACATCGTGGGTAATCCCTACCGCGCACCCCATACTTCCATGCAGATGATCGAAAACGGCAATCTGCGTTTGGCATGGACTGTGGAAAATGCAGATCTGACCAAAACGACCACCAATTATGATGTGGCAGTTGACCTGCGTAACGGCAAGTGGACTCACGTGGCCTATACCTGCGATGTGGCAAACGATACCGTTACCGCTTATATTAACGGTCAGGTCATGAAGACCTGGACCGATGCCGGTCTGCAGGATATTGTCCTGCCCGACCATATCAGCCCCGATAACTTCTTTGCTGTGGGTAGCAAGAAGACCAATATGAGCGCATCTTCCAACCTGTTCCCCGGTTGGATCGCCGATGTGAGATTGTGGGATCATGTGCTGTCCGCTTCCGAGATTCAGAGCAGCATGCTGACCCAGTACACCACCGCTAAGGACGGTCTGCTGTTCAACGCACCTCTGAATGAGATGGTGGACAACAAGTTTGCGGATCTGTCCGGCAACGGCTACGATCTGGAGAAGAGCGTTACCGGCTTCCTGCTGGAGACTCAGGAGCATGAGCCCGGCGCATACTCCATGGTGGTCATTCCCGACCAGCAGATCCTGTCCCACTACTACAATGCAGAGCTGCAGGGTATGTATCAGTGGATCGCTGACAACCGTGAAAAGGAAAACATCCAGATCGTCATGAACGTGGGCGATATGGCTGATAACTGCGGCAATCTGGATCAGTGGAAGAACACCAAGGCCGCTGTGGAGCTGCTGCCCGATGATCTGCCCTTCATCGCAGCCCCCGGCAACCACGACTATGATACCAACTCCGGTTGGAACAAGGGTTACGGTGTTCGTGAACAGCTGACCCTCATGAATGAGTACCTGCCCAGAAGCATGTTCGAGGGCTATCCCACCGAGATCGGCTTCTTTGACGAGGTGAACTCCGCCAACCAGTGGCAGGCATTTACCGTCAATGGCAATAAGTATCTGGTCATGGCTCTGGAGTATGTACCCCAGGACGATGTGATCGCATGGGCAAATCAGGTAGCCCAGGAGCATGCCGATCACCAGATCATTATGGTCACCCATAGCTATGTGGGCAACACCGGTAATCTGGATCAGCCCAAGCTGTGGAGTGAGTTCCTGAGCAAGCACGAAAATGTGATCATGGCATTCTCCGGTCACGTGTTCCACACAGAGGTGGTACACAGAACCGACAAGGGTGAAAACGGTAACGATGTCCACAACATCCTGATGGATGCCCAGGGCTTGGATACCAGCAACCGCAAGTATGCTATGGTGGGCATCCTGCGCTTCAACGCAGACGGCACTCTGTGCGACATTTCTTACTATTCCACCTCCCGTGGTCAGTATGAGACCCGTAGTAACTTCTCCGTTCAGCTGCCTGCTCAGGAGCATAACGATGTGGCTAAGGTAGGCGAGACCTATTATAGCTCCGTGACCGAGGCTGCAGCTGCTGCGAACGGTCAGATCGTTGAGATTCTGGAAAACACCGACGAGGCCATCACCATTGCTGCTGATGTGACCATCGATCTGGCAGGCTTCCAGCTGTCCAATGTGACCGTGGCTGAGGGTGCAAAGCTGAATCTGATTGATTCTACCGCTACTTACGAAGGCGTAGCCGGCAGCGCAGCTGTTACCGGCAATGTGCAGACCTTGACCGAGGCTGATGGCAAGAAGTACATGGTCATCGGCGAAAACGGTGTGTATGCAGCCCATAAGTACTATGTGGGTATTACCCATGTGACCATTGATCCTTCTGTGACCGGCTTTGGCTATAAGGCACAGTTCTACGGCGATGCAACCGTGCAGGCACAGATTGCCAACATTGGTTATGATCTGTGGATCACCGAGGATCTGGTGGTCAGCCGTGAAGCAGCGTTCAAGGAGAATCTGACCCTGCGTCTGAAGAACTTTATGGTGGATACCCATGGTGAAACTCCCGTCAATGCTCAGGTTTACATGACCTTGATCGACGGCACCAAGGTAGAAAGCGCAGTTCACAGCTATTCCATGCGTTCCATGGTAGAGCTGATTAACGAGACCTATGAGAACTTCACCGCCCAGCAGCTGAAGGCTGTTGCGGCTATGATCCTGAAGTATGAGACTATGCAGGCTTGGGAGGTTGCCAATATTTTGGCAGCCCTCCAGCCCCAGGCAACTGTGGAAGACGCGGTGGTAGAGAACCAGGATATGGTGATCTACGGCGGCGCAACCGCCAATCTGACTCTGACCGGCGCAAGCAAGTTCTCTGTACAGGATACCATGGAAACCCTGCAGGGCAACCCCTATGCAGACTGGATCGCAGATTACTATGTTTCCATGGATACCCAGGCACAGGACGGCCTGTTCCTGGCCGGTAATTACGGCAGCTACGGCTGGATCGCTCTGCCTGTTCCTGCAGGCCAGACCTACAACCAGATTCCTGTCCTGAGCACCATGCTCAATACCTCCGTTACCTATGCGGATCTGGTTACCTTCGTTGGTGAGTTTACCTGCGGTGTGGCAGATACCCAGAATACCAACGGCGGCGCAACCGTTACTGTGGAACTGCGTCTGATCAACCCCGCAGATGCAAACGATTATATTGTCCTGAGCACCAGCGAGGTAACGCTGGACCCTAATTTAAGCACTGAGTATGTAGAGGTGGCTGGTGGCGTATCCGTTTCGGATACCGTCATCACCGCAACTGCTGACAATACCTTGGTTCTGCATGAGAGCGCAACGATGACAAAGGGCACTTACTTTGCGCAGATCAACACTACCGATAATACCAAGCCTGCCGGCATTGTATTTGGTGCTAATGAAGAAGCAAGCAGCTACTATTTGTTCCGTTTGGGCAATGGTAGTAAGGTAGAATTGGTCAGCGTGGTAAATGGTGTGGAAACTGTGCTGGACACAGGCTATTATCCCGCCAACCGCCGCAAGGATGTATTCAGCGGTCTGGAGATCGTGGTGGATGGCACTACCATTCACGGCTACATCCATAACCCCCATTATGACAGAGTCCATTGCTTCAGCGTCCATGAGGATGCAGAGTTTGCAGGCAATCACATTGGCTTGTGGTCTGCAGCAGAGGGCGTTGTGTTCCAGAACACAACAGTTACCGCAAACACCACCATCCGCAAGGCGGATGTGCTGATCTTTGGTCACTCCTATACAGAAATGTGGACCAACTATCAGTCCTATTTCCCCGAGTATACCTCCATTGACAATATGGGCTTGGGCGGCTCTGTGGCTGTCCAGTGGGAGCAGTTCCCCGAGGAACTGGCATCCTATGAGCCCAAGTTGGGCATTTATCTGATCGGTATTAACGATCTGACCGGCGGCACTACCCCCAAGGCTGTGGTTACCTCCATGGAAAAGACTTTGCTGGCCATTAAGGAATTGGTTCCCGAATTTGAGGTGGTTGTCACCGCTGTGAACCATTGCCCCAATCGCGCTACCATTACCGCTGAGATTTCCCAGTGCAATGCGCTCATGCGGAATCTGGCTGCTTCCTACGATTGGATCTACTACGCAGAGACCGAATATGCTCTGTGCAAAGATCCTTCTGATCCTTTGAGTGCTGATTCCAGCCTGTTTAGTGACGGCTTGCATCCCAATGCTGCCGGTTACACCATTCTGGTAGATGCTATCCGCATTGCCGCCAAGGGTGAGAACCAGCCTGCCTTTGATGATGCGCTGGCACAGGAGCAGCTGGCAGAGGTAAAGGCTGAGAAGATGGCATACTTGAGCGTATATGCCCAGAATGCCTACACCGAAGAAAATTGGGCGCTGGCTGAGCCTTATTACAATGCCGCTGTGGCAAAGATCGACGCTTGTACCACCGAAATGCAGCTGAAGAATCTGGATCTGTCTCAGGAACTGGCACAGCTGTCTGCCATCCGCAATAAGGCGGCAGATGTGGTGGCAAACCTGCAGAACCCGGAGACCAGCATTCAGCGCAGCACCCTGAAATGGGTGAGCGTTGATGATTACACCATCAATCTGACCGGCTCTACCTACTCTCTGGACAGCACTGCTGTTTACAAGAATCCCGAGGGTATCTTCAAGTTCGGTAATAACTCCGGCGCAGTTGGCACAGCCGGTCTGCTGCTCAATGCCCATACCGGCGCAAACAAGGGTATGTACGGCTATCTGATCAACTGCAATACCAACGGCAATTACATTCAGATCTATTATGTAAGCAACTCCTACAATAGCGACGGATCCTCTTCTGCCACCAAGTACATTGGCGGTATCGTGCTGAATAACTACGGCCTCCGTGTAGAGGATACCGAGTTCTGGTTCAAGCTGGACGGCGATAAGCTCTATGTGAACACCGTGGAGCGCAAGGAAAAGGGCGAAGCCAACATGTTGGTGGTCGACCTGACCTATGACGGCGTTTACGAGGTTTACGAATCCGGCTATATGGGTATGCTGGCATGGGCTAGCTCTGTGAGCTATGACATTCAGCTGAAGCGTTTTGCCGCAGAGGAAGTGATCGTAGAGGAAGAAGAGCCTGTGGACGATCTGGCAGATGACGTGGTCACCAATCTGATGACCGTAGCTACCAGCGACCGCTACAATATGAACTCCTGGCAGTCTCTGGACAGCAAGTCCGTCAAGGCCAACGGTTATAGCTTTGGTATGGATAATACCACTGTTTACAGCGATTCCGAGGCGGTATTTAAGCTGAGCAACGCGAGCGGCAGCATCGGTACTGCAGGCCTGTTCCTGCGTGCGAATCAGTATAAAAACAACGGTGTGGATGGCTATCTGGTGAATGTAAACACCACCGCTAACTTCATTCAGGTGTATTATTTGAACAATGCCTATAACGCAGATGGCACAGCAAATACCGTTACCTATCTGGGCGGCATCGTGCTTGACAATTACGGCATTACCGCTGCTGACACTGAGTGGTATGTAAAGATCGAGGGCGATAAGCTGTATGTAAATACTGTTGCAAGACAGCAGGAAGGCACAGGCAATATTGTTGCTGTGGATCTGACTCTGGGCGGTCAGCTGGCCGTATATCCCAACGGTCACACCGGTATTTTGTCCTGGGTCAAGGACGTGTCCTTTGATTTCCAGCTGAAGAACTACACCGGTACTGCTGTGGATGTGAATGGGGCAGATGAGGCTCTGACCAATATCATGAACAAGGATACCGCGCTGACCTACGGTAATGCTACCTGGAATACTGTGGACGCTAACACCCTGCAGCTGACCGGTTGCCGTTATTCTCTGGATAGCACCACTACCATGAGCGATGCTTCTGTTAAGTTCACTCTGTCCAACAATACCGGTCATATTGGCACCGGCGGTATTTTGCTCAGAGCGACTAAGAAGGATAATAACGGTATTGACGCTTATCTGATCAACTACAACATCAATAGCAATTACATTCAGATCTATTACATGAATAACTACTATGCCAAGGATGGCACCGAGACGGCTTTGACCTATCTGGGTGGTCTGGTACTGAAAAATTATGGTATCACCAATGTGGGTACAGAGTTTGTAGCCACCATCGAAGGAAATAAGTTGTATGTAAACACCACAGAAAGACAGCAGGCCGGCACAGCCGATCTGATCACTGTGGATCTGACCAAGGGCGGCGAGTTGGCAGTTTATGAATCCGGTTATTTTGGACTCTTAAGCTGGGTCAGCGGTGTCACCTTTAACATGAATGTAGCATATCTGGAAACCCGATAATCCAAAACGCGGCAAGGCGCAAGCCTTGCCGTGTCCCAATAGGAGGTTTGACCTATGAAAACGAAACAATGGAGAAAACTGTTGGCTTTGGTTCTGACCCTGGCTATGGTATTGCCCATGGTGATGCCTGCTGTGTCTGTCTCTGCTGCAGAAACCGCAGCACCTACCATGGTGAAAACCATGACCTGGGACTTTGAGAATGCCTTGCAAGCCAATGATTTCTCTTTCTATCAGTCTGCCACCAGCCGCTATAACATTACCGGCGGTGTGCTGGCATCTGACGGTTTGGATGGCGAACTGAAGGCCATTGTGAACAACACCCCGGAAAATATCCGCAGCGTGTCTGTGAACATCATCCCCGGCGCATCCGGCAATATCAATGCCGGTCTGTATGTGGGCGCATCCAACGCAAGCAACAGCGCCAATGGCATCCAGGCTCATGTGTTCCAGATCCAATCCAACTTTACCGGTTGGAGCGATGCACCCAACCGTATCGACATTATCCATGGCCAGTTTAACAACAACTGGAAGGAATTGGGTCGTACCATTTCTGAGGCCGGTAACGGCAACGCTCTGTTTACCAAGGGCAACAAAGAGCCTTTGAATCTGAAGCTGACCTTCAGCGAGGATGTGCTTTTGCTGACCTTGAGCCTGGTCAGCAACCCCAAGAAGTTCGTCCAGGTCATGTACGAAATGGACACCAGCTTGCTGGCAGGTCAGGTCGGTCTGCGTGCCAATGCCAGCGACGTGATCTTCGATCAGCTGACCGTGGAGTACGACCAGCCCTTGACCGAATATCAGAAGCTGTGGGATTTCTCCGATGCTTCCGATGCAGAGGATTTTACCCTCTATACCAACGGAACTAGCAGCTTCACCGTTGCTGACGGTATGCTCAAGCCCACCGGTGGCAATGGCGAAATGAAGGCCATCTTCAACGAGGATATGGCAAACATGGCATCCATTTCCGTGGACATCATCCCCGGCGCTTCCGGTCTGATGAACGGCGGCGTGTATGTGGGCGCTAAGAATGCATCTGCAGCCCAGGACAAGATCGATGCACTGTGCATCATGATCGAATCCATGTTCTCCGGCTGGGCAGATGCTCCCAACCGTATCGACATTTGGCCCGGTAAGTTCAACCAGGGCTGGGGCGGCGAATTGCCCGGTCGTTTGGTTTCTGAGACCGGCAACCGGAACAACCTGTATACCGGCGGCGTCAAGAAGCCTCTGAATTTGAAGCTGGAATTTGGCACCAATACGGTGGTCGCCACCCTGAGCCTGGTGGAGAATCCCAACCGGTTCGTTCAGCAGACCTTCAACGTGGATGCTTCTTACCTGCAGGGCCAGATCGGCCTGCGTAGCCAGTTTATTGACCTGTGCTACGATAACCTGCTGATTACTTATAAAACTCCCGTGGAGCAGCCCGAGGTAGAGCCTGAGACCACCTATGAGAACCAGGGCTACAACTTCTTCACCACCGGCAATAAGGCCTGGGAGATGAAGCAGGAGATCGGCACACCTTATACGCTGGAAGCTTGGGTGAAAGTGCCCCAGGGCATTGCTGATGGCACTCTGGGCTACATTGTGGGCAACCAGTACCGCAGCCCCTATATCTCCATGCAGCTGGTGTCCGGCGACTTGCGCCTGGCATGGAGCGTGGAAAATGCAGATCTGACCACCTCCGTCAAGAACTTTGACGTGGATACGGAACTGCGTACCGGCAAGTGGACTCACGTGGCTTATACTTGCGACGTGGCAAACGACACCGTGACCGCTTATATCAACGGCGCAGAGGCAGGGAAGTGGACCAATGCCGGTCTGCAGGATATTTGCCTCCCCGACCATGTAAGCCCCGATAACTGGTTTATGGTGGGTAGCACCAAGGATGCAGAGGGCGATGTGTCCAAGCATTTCCCCGGCTGGATCGCTGATGTAAGATTGTGGAACAAGGTGCTGTCTGCTGCAGAAGTGAAGACCAGCATGAATTCCCAGTACACCGCCCAGGATGGTCTGCTGTTCAATGCACCTCTGGATAACGGCTTTGCTGACGTATCCGGTAATGGCAACGATCTGCAGCCCAATGTGGCAGGCCTGGTTCTGGAAACTCAGACCCATGCGCCCGGTGCATACTCCATGGTGGTGATCCCCGATCCCCAGATTCTGAACCATTACAATCCCGATCTGATGCTGCAGATGTATCAGTGG
Source organism: Oscillospiraceae bacterium (assembly GCA_017549125.1). Taxonomy (GTDB): domain Bacteria; phylum Bacillota; class Clostridia; order Oscillospirales; family Oscillospiraceae; genus Faecousia. The sequence goes on from JAFYVL010000082.1 coordinate 14,991, forward strand.
ATCGCAGATAATCGGGAAAAGGAAAATATCCAGATGGTCATGTGCGTGGGCGATATGATCGACAACTGCGGCAACATTGCTCAGTGGGAGAACGCTAAGGCCGCATGGGAACTGCTGCCTTCCGATCTGCCCTTCATCGTTTCTCCCGGCAACCATGACTATGACACCAACTCCGGTTGGGATAAGGGCTACGGTGTCCGTGAACAGCTGACCCTTATGAACCAGTATTTCCCCGTAAGCCTGTTTGAAAACTACGGAACTGAGTCCGGTTTCTTTGATCCCAATAACTGCGTGAACCAGTGGCAGGCATTCTCCGTAAATGGCAATGACTACCTGGTGATCGCTCTGGAATATGTGCCCCAGGATGATGTGATCGCATGGGCAAACCAGGTTGTGGAAGCCCATCCCAACCACCAGGTCATTATGATCACCCATAGCTATATGGGCTCTTACGGCAACGTGACCCAGACCAAGCTGTGGAACAACTTCTTGAGCCAGCATGAGAACATTATCATGGACTTTAGCGGCCACGTGGCCCACACCGACCTGGTTCACAGAACCGATAAGGGTGTTAATGGCAACGATGTTCATCAGGTGCTGATCGATGCCCAGATGGAGGACGTGTCCGGCCAGTATGGCATGGTGGGTATCCTCCGCTTCAATGCCGACGGTACGGTTTGTGACGTTTCCTACTATTCCACTTTGAAGGATCAGTACGAATCCCGCAGTAATTTTGCTCTGAATCTGCCCAAGAAGGAGCAGACCTTTGTGGCACAGGTGGGCGGCCATAGCTATTCCACCCTGGCAGAAGCCATTGCCAACGCAGAGGGTAACATTGTGAAGCTGCTGGAAGATTGCAGCGAGACCATCATGCTGAACGATTATGTGATGATCGATTTGGCAGGTAATAACCTCAGCAACATCACCGTCATTGGCGATAATCTGGAGATCGTGGATACCCTGGGCGGCGGCAGCGCAGCCATTACCGGCACTTTGCATCCCTTTAGCTTTGCAGATGGTGTCAGCTACCTGGTAGTAGGTGAAAACAATGTTTACACCGCCCATAGCTATGACATTGCTATTACCCATATCAGCCTGGATCCTGCTAACGATGCACTGGGCTATAAGGCACAGCTGGTAGGCGACGAGACCGTACGCAGCTTTGCAGAAGCTGTAGGCTTCAACCTGTGGCTGGATGGCGGCAATACCATCACCCGTAGCAAGTCTGGTGTTCAGACCTTGAGCCTGCGCCTGAAGAACATTCTGAAGAACAACGGCGGCGAAATGAACGTGAATGCTACCGCTTTTGTAACGCTGAATGTGGACGGCGAGACCTACACCAAGACCACCGACATCCAGGCTGCCTCTATGAAGCAGACCTTGCAGCTGGTGAACGCCGCATGGACTACCTATAACGAGACCCAGAAAACTGCTGTAAAGACCCTGTGCGACCAGTATTATGAGACTGTCTCTGCCTGGGAACTGGATAACATTTATCCCATCAGCACCGACGGCACCGTAAAGGAAAGCTATACCGCCGTGACCGGTTCTGTGACCGTGAACACCATCAGCGGCTATACCGCAGACGGCAAGCTGACCGCTCCCAACACCGGTGAAGGCAAGGTGATCCTGGATAACACTCCCACCGGCAATAAGACCGTGTCCGTGGAGATTTATCCCGATGCTAACGGCATCAATGGCGGTTTGTATCTGGGCGCATCCGGCGCTGGATCTGCCCGGGATGCCATCAACGCTGTGTATATCGGCATCGAAGCCAATTTCTCCGGCTGGGCAGATGCTGTGAACCGTGTGGATCTGATCGTGGGTCAGTTCCCCTGGGCAGAATACGGCCGTGTGATCTCCGAAACCGGTCAGGGCAATGCTCTGTTCGCAGGTTCTCGTGAGCCCTTGCTGCTGACCGCAGAGATTAGCGGCAACACCATTACCGCAACCGTAAGTCTGCTGAGCAATCCTTCCAAGTCCGTGTCCTATACCTACACCTATACCGGCAACTTCGACCTGGCAGGTGGACAGGTGGGTCTGCGTAGCCAGTTCAGCAGCTGCGCATTCGATAACTTCAAGGTGAACGATGTGACTTATACCTTTGATAACGAAGCCGCAACCGCAGACTTCAGCTTCTATCACTCTGCTTGCGCCAACGGTGTCCAGGCAACCGCCAATAACACCCTGGCCTTGCATCCCTCCGCTGTCTTCGCAGAAGGCACACTGTCCGCCACCGTGAATACCGCCGGCAAGAACGGCGCAGGTCTGGTGTTCGGCGCAGATGCTGCTGGCAAGAATTATTACCTGCTGCGCATGACCAATAATCAGTGGGTGGAGCTGGTACAGGTAGAAAATGGCGCAGAAACCATTCTGGAGCGTAACTACCTGTCCGCAGGTCACGATTACAACGCAGACCATCGCCTGGAGATCGTGAAGATCGGCAATACGGTCTACTGCTACTACTACAACCGCTTTGATAAGATCAATTGCTATGCGGTGGAGAATGTGACCTTTGCAGGCAACAACATCGGCCTGTGGGCACAGACCGCCGGCACAGCCTTCCGGGATGTGACCATCCAAAAGTCCGCCCAGAAGCGCACCGCAGAGACTTTGATCTTCGGTCACTCCTACACAGAAATGTGGTGGGATTTCGAGACCTATTTCCCCGAGTATACCGACATTGACGACATCGGCATTGGCGGTTCTGTGGCTGCCCATTGGGAAGCTTTGACCGACGAGGTCATTTCCTACGAACCCAAGCTGGGTATCTACAACATCGGCATCAACGATTTGACCGGTGGCACCACCCCCAAGGCCGTGGTGGAGTCCATGGAAAAGGCTCTGCTGACCATCAAGGCCGCTCTGCCCGAATTTGAGGTAGTGCTGGTGTCTGTCAGCCATTGTCCTGCCAGAAACACCATCACCGCACCCATCTCTGAAACCAATGCCCTCATGCGGAATCTGGCAGCATCCTACGATTGGATGTACTATGCAGAAGCAGAGTACCTGTTCTGCACCAACCAGAACGATCCTCTCAGCACCAATGCAAGTCTGTTCATCGACGGTCTGCATCCCTCTGCAGAAGGTTATCAGATGATGGCAGAGGTGATCCGTAGCGCCATCCGTGGTGAGAACCAGCCGGAATTTGACGAGGCTTTGGCACAGGGTCAGCTGCTGGCCATGAAGAACAATAAGCTGGATGCCCTGGCAGTTTATGGCCAGAATGCTTACAATGCAGGCAACTGGGAAGTTGCTAAGCCCTATTATGAGGCCGCTGTTGCCAAGATCGACGCTTGCACCACCGAGCAGCAGCTGAAGGATCTGGATCTGTCCGAAGAACTGGAACAGCTCCGGGAAATCCCCAACAAGGCTGTGGATCTGATTGAGAACATGGCAGATGCCGCAACCCGGGATGCTCTGGCAGCAGATACATGGACCAAGGCCAATGACTATGCTATCCGTGTCAACGGCTATAGCTATGCTCTGGATAACACCACCGCCTATGATGACAGCCAGATGGTGTTCCGTCTGACTAATAATACCGGCGATGTGGCCACAGGCGGCATCTTCCTGCGTGCCACCTCCAAGGCCAATAAGGGTATTGAAGGCTACCTGATCAACTATGTGACCGCCGGTAACTACCTGCAGGTCTACTATGTAAACAATGTTTACAATACCGATGGCACCGAGTATGTGCTGACCTACCTGGGCGGCATCGTCTTTGGCGCATACGGTGAGTTGGTGGATACCACCTTCTACAGCAAGATCGAAGGCGACAAGCTGTATCTGAACACCCTGGAAAGACAGGAAGCAGGCCAGGATGCGCTGACCGTGGTGAATCTGACCTACGGCGGCCAGTATGAGGTGTTTGAATCCGGCTATACCGGCGTTCTGTCCTGGAACAACGATGTGACCTTCGACATGGAGATCGCCAACTACGCTGGTTAATTCACAAAAATCCCGAAATGCCTAGTGCATTTCGGGATTTTCTCATTGTAGGGAACGCTGTCCTCAGCGTTCCACAAAAACCTTCCCCTTTGGGGAAGGTGGCAAACAATCGGCTCTTCGCAACCGATTGTTTGACGGATGAGGTTGCGGTACAAGGCAAGTATCCATTGGCATTTAGGCGAATTCGTACTGCGGTAACCTCATCCGACCTCACTTGGCAGAGCCTGCGTTCGGCCACCTTCCCCAAAGGGGAAGGTCAGGGGGATCGTGTAATGAATGCATAATGCAGAATGCATAATTGTTGGACACGGTAGGGAACGCTGTCCTCAGCGTTCCGCAAAAAACCTTCCCCTTTGGGGAAGGTCATGAGATGGTTGTAGGGGAGGGTCAGTGACCCTCCCTAAACCGCAGATTTTAACCGTAGTACAATGGTTAGGTGTGCGGGAGGATTAAAACCCTCCCCTACGTGGGGTGCGCAGTAAATGACCATCCCCTACAGTGGATAATACAATGATTGGATGCTAAAACTACGCGGTTAACATAACCAGTTAACAAATAGTTATGCGCTGTGGGGAACGCTGTCCTCAGCGTTCTACAAAAACCTTCCCCGGAAGGGAAACCCTTGTTGGAAAGTCAACAAGGGGGTTTTACAGATTTCTATTGAATTTTCGAGACAGGTATGGTATCATACATTTGCGACACAATCAGATATTTTAAAGGAAATCAAAGGATGTGTTTTTACTTTTGGTAAAAACGCACCCTTAATTTGACATCCTTTGGTTTCGTCGAATGATTGTGTCGCAGCAATTGGGGCTATGCGTTTTTCGGTGCGTAGCTTCGGCTGCGCACTTTTTATTTGTGGGGTGATTGCCACATGCGTGATACACAAATTCAAGAAATACTCCTTGCTCTGCAAGGGGAACTGATCGACCATCCCTGGAAGGATATTGTTCCAAATCTCTTTGCAGAGGGTATGCCCTGTGCCGAACTTTATGAAGCCGTATACGATGCCAATTGCCGGTTGTGCAAACGGCTGGGAGACCTGGAAGAGGATGAAGATGTAGAAACAATCATCAGCAATTTATTAAAGATTGCAGAAATGCAATCTATCGAAATGTTCCGTTGCGGCTGGAAATTCGCCAAAGAAAACATTGAAATGTGAAGGGGAGGGTCAGTGACCCTCCCTAAACCGCAGATTCTAACCGTAGTACAATGGTTAGGTGTGTGGGAGGGTTAAAACCCTCCCCTACAGGGGGTGCGCCACACGCTCCGTAGGGGAGGGGTTCACCCCTCCCGCAATCGTTGATCCCCACAGCGGTATGATCGTTAGGCATGCGGGAGGATTAAAACCCTCCCCTACGTGGGGTGCGCAGTAAATGACCATCCCCTACAGGGGATAATACAATGATTGTATGCTAAAACTATGCGGTTAACATAATCAGTTAACAAATAGTTATGCGCCGTAGGGAATGCTGTCCTCAGCGTTCCACAAAAACCTTCCCCTTTGGGGAAGGTGGCAAACAATCGGCTCTTCGCAACCGATTGTTTGACGGATGAGGTTGCGGTACAAGGCAAGTATCCATTGGCATTCAGGCGAATTCGTACTGCGGTAACCTCATCCGACCTCACTTGGCAGAGCCTGCGTTCGGCCACCTTCCCCAAAGGGGAAGGTCAGGGGGATCGTGTAATGAATGCAAATGCAGAATGCATAATTGTTGGACACGGTAGGGAACGCTGTGCTCAGCGTTCCGCAAAACCTTCCCCGGAAGGGGAAATATAGGCGCACCCCATAATGACAGTACCCCCTTGTTGGAAAGCCAACAAGGGGGTGAAAATTTTCTTGACTTGTACCTTTAGGTACGACTTATAATGGACTTAAGAAGATAATGGGGGAGTATACAGGATCATCTGCAAACCTCAATCCTTCTTATAGGGAGGATCGGCAGGGTAGAGGGTTTCCAGCTTCTGCATGGTGCGGGACAACGCATCCTTGGAATTTTTCCAATCCGCACCGGCATTGCGGTAATCAAATTTGGCAATGAACCAATCCAGATCTTCCTTCACCCGGATCAGATTCTTTTTGGTCAAGGTCGGGATCGTTGCGTAGAACCAATCCGTCTGTCCCTTGGGGAGCATCTGGTCGGCATGTTGCATCAGCTGGGCAAAATGGGACATGCAAAAGCCCTTGCTGTTTTCGACCTTGGTGCGAAATTCAGCATCCTTTACCAGATGGAAGAAGGTCAGAAAATACCGACGCATATGATACGCTATCCGGTCGCAGATGAAACAACTGTCCGCCTTCTGCAAGATGCGGGCAGGATAACTGCTGCTGTCCGGCGCTTGCTTTTTGGAAAACAGACTCCGCTTGCCGGGGGTTAGGGAAGAGGCTTCCATGTCAAATTCCTCCAGTAGACCTGCCATATAGGTCTGGAGCATCAAAGCCGCACCCAGGGAATTGCCGTAATCATATAATTTCTTGGTATGGGATGTGCAGAAGCCCACCTTGTCCGTAGCTGCACGTACATCCGGCTCCATATAGCTGGCGCCCGGGCCTGCCACATAGCGGATGGTGCTTTGCTCGGCCTTGCGCATCAAATAGCAAAAGGGGCATTCGTCGCCGGATTCAAAGGCTTCGTTAACGGGAATGGTATCGATCTGTTCACGCATGGATTTTGCCTCCTGTTTTTGTGTAATTTCATTATAATACAAGGCTGAGAAAAATGCAATATTGTGTGATTTTTTGTGGACAAATGCTTGCAAATCGTGGACATTTGTGATATAATATAAGATGCTAAAAAATAAAATGGGGGGGTAGAGACATGCGATATTTAAGACTTGGAACGGTGTTGGTTTTGGTGATCATGCTGATTTTGACCGGCTGGACAGTTACCAAGGAACTGATGCGTGATAAAACACCGCCGGTGATCCGTGCGGAACATGAAGAACTGCATATTAGTATCCATGACGATCCTTCTGTTTTACTGGCGGATCTGAAGGCTACCGACGATCGGGACGGAGACCTTACGGACAAGATTTTTATTGAACGCACCTCTCGCTTTGGCGATAATTTTGAGGTAGATGTGAGCTATGTGGTTTTTGACAGCGCCAACAACATGTGCCGCCTGCACCGTACTGTTTACTATGATGATTACACGCTGCCTTCATTCACCCTGACCGAGCCCATGCTCTATAACCAGGGCGATACCATCAGTGTTATGGATCGGCTGAAGCTGGTGGATCCCATCGAGGGCGACATCACCCATAAGCTGAAGCTGGAGGCATCCAACGTCAATGACTCCCAGCCCGGTTTGTACGAGGTGACGTTTCATGCTGTGACCGATCACGGTGTGGATGTACGTGTGACCGTGCCGCTGAATGTTCAGAAGTACGATGCCCTTGCGCCCCAGATCGCTTTGTCGGATTATCTGGTGTATGTGAAAAAGGGTACAAAGATCGAACCGGAGAAGTATATTCAAGATGTGAAGGATTACAACGGCTATCCCATTGATTTCAAGCTGGTGTTTGCCTATTCCCAGGTGGATACCACGAAGGTGGGTGCCGGACAGATCCGTTATGAAACCACCGATGCCGTAGGCCGAAAGGGTTATAGCTATCTGACCGTAGTGGTAGAGGAGTAAGATGGAAGAAAAGAAAGTAAATGAACCGAAACAAATACATTTACCGCTGCTCATCCGGGATTTGCTCCGTAACGCATGGGTGGTGATCCTGGCAGGCTTGATCGGCCTGATGGGTGTATTTTGTTATGGTGGACTTTTGCATACCCCGGAGTATACCTCCACGGTGACCTTTGCGGTCAGCCCCCGTACCAACGGCGCTTATGTGGGACTGTTTTCGTCTCTGCGTACAGCCGGTGAGATGGCAGAGGTGTTCAACGAGGTTTTTGCCAGCGATGTGTTAAAACGCTTGGTGAAAGAGGATATGGGCGATCCCAATATGGAGGTCATCGTGGAATGTGAGCTGGAGGAAGGTACCAACATTCTGAAGGTTTCCGCCAAGGCGGACGATCCCTTGAAAGCCCATCAAATTATGGAAGCGGTGCTTCGTAATTACGGCACGGTTTCGCAGTATATGTTCGGTAATGTCGTGCTGGATACCATCAAGGGCGCACACATTCCCACCGAACCCTCCAATCCCATTGGCAATATCTGGTATGCTGTAGCTGCCGTGTTGTGTATGGGCGCTGCAGGCTGTGGCGTGCTGTTTCTGTCGCTGAACCGTGCAACGGTCAAGACCCTGGCCGGTGCAAAGTATTATCTGGGCGAAGCCCCCATGGGTGTGCTGGTGCGAGAAAAGAACGCAGAACCCGGTCGCAAGCGCAAGATCAAGGGCTTGCTGATCTGGAAAACATCCGTCAGCTTCCGGTTTACGGAAGCCTTGCTGCAGGTGGTGCATAGGGTGCGTCACCGGATGCAGAAAGAACATAAAAAAGTTTTGCTGATCACCTCCGTGGCAGAAAACGAAGGCAAATCCACCCTGGCCTCCAATGTGGCCATTGCCCTTGCTAAGCATGGACACCGGGTAGCATTGGTGGATATGGACCTGCGTCGCCCTGCGCTGCATAAGCTGTTCTCAGAGACACCGCTGTGTGTGGATATGCACCAGGCTATGGAAGAGGGCTTTGTGGATGATCCTCAGCGGCAACTGTTTGTGTATGCCCTGCCCGGCGGCAGCCATAATCCTGCCAGCTTGCTCCACGACCCCAGAATGGACAACTTTATGCGCCAGCTGCGGGAGAATCTGGACTTTGTGATTCTGGACTCTGCGCCCTACGGTGCGGTGGCAGATACGGGAATGCTGCTTAAATATGCCGACGGTTGTCTGCTGTCTGTGCGCCAGGATTGGGTGCCTCATAAGGTTGTCCGTGCTGTGGCACAGGAGCTGGATGAGGGCGGCGCTGATTACATGGGCTATGTGCTCAACTATTACCTAGATAACGGTAGCCAGCAAAAAGACGATAAAAAATATAAGAAATACGAGTAAATTGAGAGAAAAGGAGGGAAAACCATGTCCGAAAAACAGGAAGTCAGCATTGACCTGGGTCGTTTGCTGAAGAACTATTTCAAAGTGGCCAAGCGTTTTTGGTGGATATTGGTGGCATCTACGGTGCTGTTTGCTGCACTGGTGCCTTTCGCCCTCCAATGGACACGGACACCGGAATATAAAGCCACCTGTTCCTTTACGGTGCGTGTGGTCAGTAATTCCGTGACCGACTCTATCAATAGCCAATATAACATTTACTATGATAAGGACTTAGCGGAACAGCTGGAAAAGACCTTCACCTTCATCCTTACCTCTGACCACTTAGGTGACGATGTGCGGCAGATCCTGGATCGGGAGTTGGAGGCGCACCGCATTGAAGCCGAGTGTGTGAAAGGTTCTAACCTGTTCACCATTACCGTCAAGGGCGATACCCCCCAGCAGGCCTATGAGATGCTGGTGACCATTATGGATGTATTCCCCGAAGCGGCACGGTACGTGGTGGGCGACCTGGTGGTGGAAATGCTGGAAGAGCCCAAGGCCGATGAAACACCTGCCAATGCGGTCAATGTAAAGCTGATGGCGGTACTGGGTGCGATGCTGGGCTTTGCCGCCGCATCCGGTGTGCTGGTCTTTAAGATCTGGTCTGTGCGGACGGTGCAAAAGCCCGAGGAGCTGGAAGAATTGCTGAATATGTCCTGCCTGGGCATTGTTCCTGTGACCAACCAGCGTACCAATAACATCACCGAAGGCGAGTTCCGGGAGAGCATCCGTGGCATCACCCGCAAGGTGGAGACCGCCATGGAGCGGGAAAAAATCAAGGTTCTCCTGGTGACCGGCACCTTGCCCGGTGAGGGCAAGAGCCTCCTGTCTCGCTACCTGGCGCAGACTTTGGCAGAGTGGGGCAAGAAGGTATGCCTGGTGGACTGCGACCTGCGCAGACCCGCCCTGTATAAGATGCTCAAATGCACCAAAAAGGATCTGCCCATGGAGGATTTCCTCCGGGGTGAGGCAGAGTTGGATGCGGTGGCCTGCAAAACCGCCATCAAGAATCTGACCCTGGTGGGTAATTCCCATAGTGTCCAAGAGCCTACGGTTCTGCTGGAATCCAAAGCCATGGAAAATCTCATTCAAACCCTCAGTGACCAGGCAGATTGCGTGATTCTGGATTCACCTCCCTGTGATTTCCTGTCCGATGTGTCTGTGCTGCAGAAATATGCCCAGCGAATCCTGTACGTGGTGCGCCAGGATCATGCCCCCTTGGAAAAGGTGGTCGATACGGTGCAATCCCTGTCCCAGGACGAGAGCAAGCTCATGGGCTTTGTGCTGAATTTTGCCGAAAAGACCGCAGGCGGTTACGGCAAGTACGGCTACGGCGCATACAGCTATGGCAAATATGGCAACGGCTACTATGGCAAATACGGCCATTACAGCAAATATAGCAAGTATCTAAACACCGAACGTTCGGAGGGTCCTTCAGAGAGATGATCAAGTGGTTTAGCAAAGAGCGCAAACAGGAGCGCAAGCAGTTTTTTGCAGAACTGCGCTGGTTTCTGGGCTACTCCCGGAGACACCCTTGGGTCATAGTCTGGTATACCTTGCTGGGTCTTCTGGGAACAACCATGGGTCTGGGAACCGGTGTGCTGGGCAAGAATATCATCGATATGGTTACAGGCCAGCAGACAGGCTCTCCCTTCCTGCTTGGCGGCATCTATATTGGTATTCAGCTGCTTCGCATTGGCTTAAATGCCATTACCGGTTACATTTCTGAGACCATTCAGGTGCGTGTGGGGCAGGAAATTCGAGGCGAGATCTTTGATCGGATCATCCATGCCCGTTGGCAGGATATTTCCAAATACCATTCCGGTGACCTGCTGGCAAGAGCCTCCCGGGACACAGGAACGCTGGCCGGCTCTATGATCGGCTGGTTGCCTTCCTTGATCATTAACTTGTTCCAGTTCTTTGGCGCATTCTTCGTGATCTTCTATTACGATCCCACCCTGGCGCTGCTGGCCTTGGGAACAGCCCCGGCCATTTTGCTGGCATCCGGTGTGACCACCCGTCGTATGCGCCAGCATAGCAAGCAGATGCATACCCTGGGCTCGGAAATGATGAGTTTCCATTCAGAAGTCTTCTCCAATTTGCAGATGATCAAATCCTTTGGTGTGGTGGATGCCTATAGTAAGAAACTGCGCCAGGTGCAAAATAAGCAAAAGGATGCCACCCTGCAATATGCAAAATTTTCACTGCTCACCGGCTCTGTTCTGAGCATTGTGGGCTTGGTCGTTAGCTGTCTGTGCTTCCTGTGGAGCGCCTATCGGCTGTGGAAGGGATATATCACCTATGGTGAAATGACCCTGTTTTTGCAATTGGCAGGCACATTGTCCGGCGCTTTCGGTGCGTTGGTTAGCATGGTGGGATCTACCATTCGTTTGACCACCTCCGTTGGCAGAGTGATGGAAGTGACCAACCTGCCCATGGAGGAATATGATCCTCCGGAAACCTTGCAGAAAATGCTGAACCAGGGCATTTGTCCCCAGGTTCGGGTGGAAGGGATTGCCTTTGGCTACGAGCCGGAATCTCCGGTCATCACCCATGGTAACATGGCGGTTGATCCGGGACAGATCGTGGCATTGGTCGGCCCGTCCGGTGGCGGTAAGACCACCATGTTGCGCTTGCTTTTGGGTCTGTTAGAACCGGAAGAAGGAGCGGTGCGCCTGAACTTTGGAGAGGATAGCTTCCTGTCCGGACCTGACACCAGACGGGTATTCTCCTATGTGCCCCAGGTAAATACGCTGTTCTCCGGTACGATCCGGGAGAATCTCACCATCATGAATCCCCAGGCAACCGACGAGGAGTTGTGGCAGGCCTTGCACACCGCTTGTGCAGAAGAATTTGTCCGTCCCTTGGGTTTGGATGCCACGGTGGGCGAGCGGGGAAGCGGCCTGTCCCAGGGACAGATCCAGCGGCTTTCCATTGCCCGTGCGCTTTTAAGCCAAGCGCCTATTCTTCTGCTGGATGAAGCAACCTCTGCCTTGGATCTGGAAACCGAGCGCAAGCTGCTGGCCAACCTGGTAGACGGCAGAAGCGGCAGAGCCTGTATCGTGACCACCCACCGCCTGTCGGTGCTGAAGAATGCCCATGGGGCATACTTGATCCGGGATCACCGGATGCAGAAACTCTCCCAAACCGAAATCGACACCTTTTTAGCAGAAAATCTGTAACATAAGCCTCCCTACGAGGGCAATGTTGTCAACTTAAGCCTTGTCCCCCTCTAAGAGGGGGATGTCAGCGAAGCTGACAGGGGGAGTGTACTACCGAATGTGCATTGCAATGCCACACTCCCTCAGTCAAAAATCGGTTGCGAAGAGCCGATTTTTGACAGCTCCCTCTCAGAGGGAGCCAAGAGTACTGTGCTGTCCTTTACAGATGCCTACGAGGGGAGCCAATAAACGACACCAAGAAAGGAAGGCGAGGGTATGTATCAAACCAAACCCGGGTTTGTGCATCGTAAAATCGCAGATGTGGATGTGCTCATCAGCATTGGCGGTAATGTGGCGGATTTCAACGGCTACATCACCCTGAACGAAACCTGCGCCTTCCTCTGGGATCTGATGGCAGAGCCCAAGTGTTCTGAGCAGTTGGCACAAAGCCTGTGTAGCGAGTATGAGGTTTCCTATGAGGAGGCCTTGGCAGATGTACAGGAATTGTTGACCTTTCTTACGGAGCGTGCATTGGTGCAGGAGGTAGAAGCATGAGCCGCTACCCCATGGATGGCACGTTTGAATTGACACTCCGTTGCAATTTGCGCTGCAAAATGTGTATGTTCCGCCGGGAAGATTCCCAGGCAATGGAGGAACTGACCGCGGCCCAATGGATCGACCTGGCAGACCAGGTGGCCAAAGCCGGTACGATGAGCTTGCTCATCACCGGTGGCGAACCCCTGTTTCGTAAAGATTTTACGGAGATCTATGCCGGAATTTATCCCAAAGGCTTCCTGCTGGCCCTTTATACCAATGCCACCCTGGTTACCGACCGGGTGATGGAAACCCTCCGTGCCATGCCGCCCCACCGGATCGGTGTGACCCTCTATGGCACTTGTAACGAAGATTATAAAAATATCTGCGGCCTGTCCGACGGCTTTGACCGCGCCATGGAAGGCATTGAAAAACTCCGCACCCTGCCTTCCGCTTTGGAGTTGCGTTTTACGCCTACTTGTGATACGATTGAAAAAATAGAAGAATTGGACAAGCGGATCTATGACCGCTTCGGCATCCATCCCATTTTGTCCGCCCGGGTATTCAAGGCGGTCCGTGGTGGCTGTATGCAGCCGGAAACCTGCCGCCCCAGCCCCCGGCAAACTGTGGACATTACCTGGAAACAGACGGAAGCCCGGTTGCGGAATCTGATCCCGGAAGAATTCAAAAAATATGTGAAGCTGGAAATTTCTGACCGCTGTGAATATACGGAACAAACCCAAACCCTGTTGGGTTGCGGTGCCGGCATGAAAAGCTTTACGGTGACCTATGACGGCAAGCTTTTGGGCTGTCAGCTGTTGGACACCTTCCAAACCGATGCTCTGCAAGAGGGATTTCTCCCGGCCTGGGAGCGATTCCCGGAAACTGTGCAATTACCTCCCCATCCCTGTGGGGATTGTGAATATCTGCAAAATTGTACCCTATGCCCCGCAGTGGCCATGGCGGAGACCGGTAGTTTCACCGGTGTGCCGTCCTATATCTGCGAAATTACCAAACTGACCGAAAAACGGAAGGAGGAATTCCGATGAAAAAGACATATGTAAAGCCCCAGATCCAGTGGATTCCCATCCGTCCGGAACAGCCTGTGGCGAACCCTTGTTGGGCTTACGCCGGCAAAGGCCCTTTGTACCACGATGTGCCCGGTGAGGGCTATGTAGAAATTCTGTTGACCAAGGGCGGCTGTGGTAAGGCTAAGATCGTTACGGTGACTGTACAAGGTGTTGCAAACCTAACTGACCAGAGAAAAGAAGAGATGGAATCTTGGTTTTCAGCCCACCTTGCCCAGAAAATGGCGGAAGCAGGCAATAATATGGCTAACTTTAAGGGTAGTGAGTTCCTGGATACCCCCGATACTAGTTGGAGTTAACTATGGATAAATTTTATCAGTTGGGTCCTGTGACCCTATGTATGCGTAATTGGCCACGGGATTTCCGGTGGCCTTTTGCGCTTTGGAGGCTGGATGCTTATGAAGTACCGGAAAGAGCTTTTCAGCTTCTGGCAGAATATGACCCGGACTTTGCACCGCAGGAGATAGGAGATTGGCATCTGACCGAATCCACCGTGGCGGCAAAGCGGATGGAACTGCGCCTGCCCGATGATTGGCTTCTGTGGAAGCAGCTGCAAGCCGATGGGGGAGAGCTGAAATTTGCTCTGGCCCCCGATTGCGACCGGGTGGTGCTCATGAAGGATACCACCCAGACCTTCGGCATGGCGGCTTTGGAAGCCCTCACATTTTTTGTGTTTTCTATGCTGTTGCGTCATAATATACTGACCTTTCACAGCGTATTATTAGAGCATAAGGGGAAAGGTATTTTGGTGGCTGCACCCTCCGGTGTGGGCAAAACCACCCATGCTAGATTGTGGCGGGATACCCGGGGTGCGCTGATCCTCAATGGTGACCGCAGCCCTTGTTATGAGGAAAATGGGCAATGGTTTGCCTTCGGTACACCCTGGTGCGGCACCAGCGGTGAGAATATCAACCGCCGTGTTCCCCTCAAGGCCATGGTGCTGCTGCAGCAAGATACCCAGAACCGCATCCTGCCGATGCAACCCCTGGAGCTGGTCAATCAGCTGCTGGGACTTGCCGCTTGCCCTTTGGGGTGGCAGGAAAAAGTTCTGGATCTGTTGGATAGATTTTTGAAAACCGTTCCTGTGGTGGGGCTGGGTTGTACCCCCGACCCGGAAGCGGTGGAAGTGTTAGAAGCCTGTTTGGAGAAACTGTAAATGCAGAGGCAAAAAGTTGAGAATACTGCCCTGTTTGAAGAAATACGGGCAATGCTTGCCCAAGGGCTGGATGCCCGATTCACCGTATCGGGCAACAGTATGTGGCCGATTCTGGTGCATAACCGGGACAGCGTGGTGATTACCCCTTGCACCAAACCCAAAAGGGGAGATGTGGTGCTGTTTTGCCCCGTGGAGGGTCAGTACCTGCTCCACCGGATCTATCGGATCAAAAAGGACAGGATCTATACCTGTGGTGACGGAAATTGCCACCGGGACGGAGACTTTCCTGTGTCCGGCATCATGGGTAAGGTAGTGACCTTGGAGCGAAAAGGGAAGAAGATCCCCTGTACATGCTGGTGGTATCGGTGCTATAGCACCCTCTGGCGATGGTGCTACCCCTTCCGCCGCCCCTTGCTAAAACTTCTGCGCACTCTCATAAGCTTTTTGTAGGGACCGGCCTCCTGGACGGTCCGTTACCGCACGAAAATAGTGCGTCATTGCGAGTCGGTTCGCAAACTGGCGTGGCAATCCGCATCCCCAGGCCTCCTCTACGAGGGGAGTCTTGGCTATCGTCCCACAAAGCCCATTTCGATGCGTCATTGCGAGCCAGTGCGCACACTGGCGTGGCAATCTCCTATCCCCAATCATGTAAACCTAACTTAGGAGATCGCCACAGCCGCTGCGCGTCTTCGCGATGACACAGAAATCAACCCCAGGAAAGGAGAGAAATATCATGGTAATCGATCTGCATAGCCATATCCTACCCGGTGTAGACGATGGCGCATATACCATGGCAGATGCCCTGGAAATGGCACGCATGGCCGCCGATTCCGGTGTACACACCCTGGTTGCCACACCCCATTACCGCTATTACGGCCATGATAATCACTCCCAGATCCTGGAAACCTTTGACCGCCTGCAGGATCAGCTTGCCTATGAACAGATTCCTCTGAACCTGGTGCTTGGCACAGAGATCTGGCTGGCACATGGCAATTGTCCCACGCTGGAATCGAATATGTGCTATCCCAATACCAATTGGTTTTTGGCGGAGTTTTCCGTGGACGAAAGCCCGGAAAATATGGATCTGATGCTGCAGGCGTATGCCGACCAAGGCTACCGACCTGTGGTTGCCCACCCGGAGCGATATCTGGCGGTGCTGGATGATCCCATCATTGCCAAACATTGGCTGGATCGTGGCTGGGGTGTCCAGATCAATCGTGACAGCTTGTTGGGTCGTTTTGGCAGACGTTGCCATGCCTGCTCTGAATTCATGCTGGCACAAGGCTGGGTCAATCTCATTGCCTCCGATGCCCACGATCCTCAGATCCGCAGTACCAGCTGGTCTGCGGCATTAGCCACCTTGACACGCGATGTATCCCACAGAATGCTGGAACGCTGTGTGGAAATAAATCCCCGTAAGATCCTGGAAAATCAGCCTTTGTGAAATTGCTATTAACCCTTGACAAAATATGTTGAGATTATATAATTGATATATCATTATGTTGGTAAAGGAATCTTGCCGTGACCAAAGATGTTGTCTTTCGCAAACGATGCAAAGATCTGCTGTATTTAGCTTGCGGCCTGGCTTTGTATTGTTTGCTTGCCTTGTTTTTTCACATTCCTTGTCCCATTAAGTGGTTTACCGGCATTTCCTGCCCCGGTTGCGGCATGACCAGAAGTTTGCTGGCGCTCTGCCGCTTCGATTTGAGGGCTGCTATTGCCTATCATCCGTTGATATTTTGGGTGGTGGCGGTTGCGCCGGCATTGGTAGTTTGCTACTTAAAGGATCTCGTCAAAATCCGTAAGGCGCTGGTCGCTGTATCCGCTGTCCTACTGATTGGCGTGTATCTCTACAGAATGATCCTGTTAGAGTCTTCGGTGCTGGTATTTGCACCGGAAAATGGTGCCATCCCCAGATTGGTTCGTTGGGTGGCAGGTCTTTTGGGATAAGCTGCCGTTAGGCGGTTTACCGATATAACATAAAGAAGAGAGGAAATACCATGAAGAACTGTATTCAGTGCGGAACACAGCTGCCTGATAATGCGAATGTGTGTAGTTACTGTGGCGCAGCACAGCCTCAGTACCAGCAGCCCCAGTATCAGCAGCCTCAGTACCAGCAGCCCCAGTACCAGCAGCCCCAGTACCAGCAGCCCCAGTATCAGCAACCCCAGTACCAGCAGCCCTATGGCGGCTACCAGGCTAACATTGTTAGAACTCCTGTAAAAACAGATTATAATCTGTTGGTTTATATCCTGCTGTCTATTGTGACTTGCGGCATTTATGGTATGTACATGATCTATAAGATGGCACAGGACTGCAACCAGATCTGCGCTGAGGATGGCGATTCCGTTTGCGGCCTGGGCATGTATATCCTGTTGAATATCGTCACCTGTGGTTTCTACTCTCTGTACTGGCTGTACAAGATCCAGAACCGTCTGTATGCAGCAGGTCCTCGTTACAATGTCCACATCGCTGAAGATGGCGGCAAGGTGCTGCTGTGGATGATCGTTGGTTCTTTGGTTTGTGGTATCGGTAGCTTTATTGCCCTGAATATCATGTTCAAGTCTTTGAACGCTCTGGGCATGGCATATAACGCACGTTACTTCTATAACCAGCCCCGCTACTAAGATTGAAGTGCTGTCTCTTTTGAGGCAGCACTTTTCGTTGACTTTGGTATAAACTTGGGATAAAATATAGAAAAAATATTTGGAGGAATCCCTATGAACGCTTTTCTGGATATCAAACCCGAGGTCGCCCAGGCTCTGGCTGAAGGCAGACCCGTTGTGGCGCTGGAATCTACCATCATTTCTCATGGCATGCCCTATCCTCAGAATGTGGAGACGGCGCTGAACGTGGAGCGGATCGTCCGTGAACACGGTGCTGTGCCTGCCACCATCGCCGTCATCGGCGGTCGTCTGAAGGCCGGTCTTACCGAAGAGGAGATCGAGTATTTCGGCAAGAAGGGTCAAGCCATTGCCAAGGCATCCCGTCGTGACCTGGCTGTGCTGTGCGCCCGTGGCCAGGACGGTGCAACCACCGTGACCACCACCATGATCATTGCCCACATGGCTGGCATCAAGGTCTTTGCCACCGGCGGCATCGGCGGTGTCCACCGTGGTGCAGAGACCACCATGGATATTTCCGCTGACTTGGAAGAGCTGGGTCAGACTCCCGTGATGGTGGTCTGTGCCGGCGCAAAGTCCATTCTGGATCTGGGTTTGACCCTGGAGTACCTGGAAACCAAGGGCGTGCCTGTAATCGGCTATGGTACCGAGGAACTGCCCGCTTTCTATACCCGTCAATCCGGCTTCAAGGTGGACTATCGGATCGATACCCCTGCAGAGCTGGCCAAGGCATTCAAGACCCAGAATCAGCTGGGCTTCCCCGGTGGTATGCTGGTGACCAACCCCATCCCCCAGGAGTACGCAATGCCCCTGGATACCATCAATGCCGCCATTGACCAGGCGATCGCTGAGTGCGAGGCCAAGGGCATCCACGGCAAGGAAACCACGCCCTTCCTGCTGGCAAGAGTGGCAGAGCTCACCGGCGGTAACTCCCTGGCCTCCAACATCCGGCTGGTATATAACAATGCCGCCCTGGCCGCCCAAACCGCTGTGGAATACTGTAAATAAGCCCCCTTGTAGGGAACGCTGTCCCCAGCGTTCCGCTACCGCTCCAAAACCTTCCCTGTCGCACAGACTTGTCCCCCTCCGTGAGGGGGATGTCAGCGAAGCTGACAGGGGGAGTGTACCCCTATACAAAGGACACTCCCTCAGTCACCTGGCGGTGACAGCTCCCTCAAGGAGGGAGCCAAGATCGACGTAAAAAAGACACCCTGTTGGGCAACGTCATTAAGTTAAGAAATCCAGTCATTCCGAGACCAGTTCGCAGACTTGTCCCCCTCTATGAGGGGGATGTCAGCGAAGCTGACAGGGGGAGTGTACCCCTATACAAATGACACTCCCTCAGTCACCTGGCGGTGACAGCTCCCTCAAGGAGGGAGCCAAGATTGGCATAAAAAAAGACACCCTGTTGGGTGTCTTTTTCGTCTGAATACCGATACCAATAGCAAAACCCCATCCATACGGATGGGGTTTTGTTATTGGTGGAGACTAATGGACTCGAACCATCGACCTCATGCGTGTGAAGCATGCGCTCTAACCAGCTGAGCTAAGCCTCCGTGGA
>JAFYVL010000083.1 GCA_017549125.1 Oscillospiraceae bacterium
AGTTTTTTGCCGCCTGCCAGACGAATCCAGTTAGCTCCGGTGCTTTCTCCGCAGCACTCACAGGTGTAGGAATCAAACAGCCGTGCCTTCTCCGGCAGCTGAATCGTTGCTTCCTTCACTTCGAACATCTCCTCCGGCTTGCAACTCTGATAGTAGGCAAAAGATTCTGCTTTCGTCATGCCCTCCGGTCTGGGTTTCAGCACCAGACGCACAGACTTATTAGTCTTGCGGTTATAGAAGGAGAATGCCTGCTTACCGCACATATGAAACAAGAGGTTTCCCTTGCCGATGCTGCAGCCCAGCATCACCTGAACGGCATCCACGCCGCAGGCATCATTTTCAGAAATGCAAACCACCTGCTCGTCGGCTGAAAAATCCAGCTTCAAAAGTTCAATTGCGTATAAGCTTGCCTTATAACCGATGGTCAGGCCACCGCATTCATGGCCGTGAAAAGCCACACAATCATTCCATGTTTTCATACTTTTCCTCCTTATTCGTCCACCAGCACCATGTGCCGGCCCTCAATTTCCACTACCTTTGCGTCCACGCCATAGACATCTCGCAACGCCTCGCTGTCCAAAATGCTGCGGTCACCATGTCGGTAGACCTGCCCGTCCTTCAAAAGAAGAAACCGGTCGCAGAAGCGCAGCGCCAAATTCAAATCGTGGATCACCACCACGGCGATCATATTGTCCTTGTGGCAGAATTCCCGCACCAGCTTCAGCACCTGGTACTGATTCTGAATGTCCAGCGCGCTGGTAGGCTCGTCCAAAAGCAGTACCTTCGGCTGCTGCGCCAAGGCACGAGCCAGCATGACCTTTTGCTTTTCACCGCCGGAGAGCTGATTTAGGAATCTGCCTCGCATATCTTCCACGTCCAGCCGGTGCATGGCATCGTGGACAATGTTGTGATCTTCTTCCGTAAAGCCCCATTTCATATAGGGTCTGCGGCCCAGCATCACAACATCGTGAACGGTCATTTGGGTGCTGGGTACGCTTTGAGAAACAAAAGCAACTTTCTTTGCCACTTCACGGGGTGATTGCTTCAATAGGTTCTCTCCGTCCAGCAAAACCTCACCGGAATCCGGTTTTAGAATGTGGTTGAAGCATTTTAAGAGAGTGCTTTTGCCAACACCGTTGTTACCCAGAATCGCAAAGAATTTGCCCGGTTCCATATCAAAGGATACATCCTTCAAAACTTCCGGACAACCCTTATAATGGAAACTTAAATTCTTGACTTGCATCATTGCTTCTTACCTCCTTTGAACAGAAGGTAAAGGAACAGCGGCCCCCCCAGGAAAGATGTAATGGCACCAATGGGCAGGATCACGGGACTGATCACCGTTCTGGCAAACAAATCGCCCAGCAGGAGCAGCGTTGCGCCGCCTAAGATCGAGCCGTGAATCAGGTACACATGGTTGTTGCCCACCACCATCCGTACGATGTGGGGCGCTACCAAACCGATAAAGCTGATGAGTCCTACATTGGAAACTACTACAGAGCTACACAAGCAGCATAGTACCATGCCCACAAGGGTCAGCCGCTTTACATTGATGCCAAGGCTGATGGCGGTTTCCTCACCGCTTAAGAGGGCATTGTAATCCCACCGGTGGGCAAAACAATAGACACACAGAATTGCCACAATTACGGCCATACCACCCAAATCTTCCCATCCGGTACTGCCCAAATCACCAAAGGTCCAGAAGACTAAGGTGGAAAGCTGCACTTCATCGGCAAAGTATTGGATGAGGGTGGTTGCGCCGGTGAACATAGAACTGATGGCCACACCCGCCAACACAATGCCCTCAGGGGACACCTGACGGAATTTACTAAGACCCAAAATCACAAGTGCCACCGCAATGGAACCGAGAAAAGCACACATGGGAATACCAAGCCCATCTGTAGCACCCAATCCCAATACAACAATAGCGAATGCCGCACCAAAGGTTGCGCCCTGAGATACACCCAAAGTGGAAGACGATGCCAAGGGATTACGCAGCACCGCCTGCAGGATACAGCCTGCAAGGCCCAAGCCGCCACCTGCAAGGATTGCTGTGATGATACGGGGCAGGCGATTGTTTTGCACCACAATGTTGATCTTTCGGTCATCGGACATTCCAAAGATGCCTTTGATCAGTTCTCCAATGGGTGTTTCATAAGAACCAGCCCGAAGGCTGAGCAATACGGTCAGCAGCAGAACACCACTGAGGATCACAAGAAAGCTGATGCTTTTGACTTGATTCTTTCGATACAGTTCGTCTATATTATTCTTCTCCAATTTTGATGGGACGGAATTCATAACCGGCCTCCTTCAGATCTTCGTAGGGATTGGCTCCCAACAGCTTTTCGAAAATCTCACCAGCCTTTTCTACCGGATCCACATCCTTGAACTGCTCCGGATACATAACGCAGGCTGCGTAATAAGCATCTGCCAGTGCCGTTTCCAGATTGGATGCGGAGGAACGGAAGGAAATTTGAGAGTAAACCTTACCCTCCTGCACGGCAGTAAGGGAGTTGTAGTAAGCGGGATTTTTCGCATAGTCTTCCTTGATAAGGCTCATGCCGTTGAAGTCCAGGAAAATAATATCCGGATCCCAACTTAGCACCTGCTCCAGGTCAATATTGAAGGCACCGTTCTGACCGGTGGTATCTGCCAGATTCTTTGCGCCAATCAGCTGGAACGGACCGTAGCCAGCTTCTGTGCCTTCAAATCCGTGATGACCCTTGAAGGATACACCGCCGACATACACAGAGGGCTTGCTGCTATCCGGAATATCCTTCGTGCGGTCATCCAGATCCTTTTGTATGCCCTTTAAGTAATTGGTCAGCTCCGTTGCACGGGTCTGCATACCATAGAGTTCACCCAAGATACGGATCGTATCGTATGCATTTTGATCCAATGTCGTATCGCTGCCCGGGACAACTACAACGGGCGTGCCGGTCTTGGATTGCAGGTCATCTGCTTCCACAGAAGCGGACTTGCTCATTACAATCACATCTGGCGCCAGATTGATGATCTCTTCGGTATAGGGCTGTCCGTTGGTGCCGATCACAGGAAGATCTTTGAATTTATCAAAATTCACATAGTTATAAAGACGAGTCATGCCGGGTTTTACTTCATAGTCTTCCACGCCAACCACCAGGTCTTGCGCTCCTACATAACAGGTATACCGTAGAGCGCCAACACCCACGCAGACGATAGATTCCACTTTTTCTGGTACTTCCACTTGACGGCCTGCACTGTCTGTGATAGTTCTAGTGTTCTGTGCATTGGTTCCTGCCGCACCGCAACCTACAAACAGGCAAGTGCAAACAATTACCGACAGAACGAGAGCAATCATCTTCTTCATAAGGCATATCCTCCTAAACTCTATATGGAAGCATTATAGAATACAACAAACACCGCCACAAGCCGGGTGGGGGGATATTTTTTGATATTATTTTTTCTAAATCCGACGATGGGGGATGTGTCATATATCAGCAGGCATATATCACCCGGTCTGAAAGGCTTGGATACCATTGCAAAAACATCTTTTATCTATTTGACAAAAACAGATAGCCTTATGTCCACACCCATACCGGGTGCGTTCATAAGGCTATGGATTCTCGCTCTGTTTTCGCCAATAAA
>JAFYVL010000013.1 GCA_017549125.1 Oscillospiraceae bacterium
ACGACCGCTTCATCCGCACCACTGACGACTACCATGTAGCCGCCATCCAGAAGATCTTCAAGAAGATGTATGAAAAGGGCGATATTTACAAGGGTGAATACTCCGGTAAGTACTGCAAGCCCTGTGAATCCTTCTGGACCGAGAGCCAGCTGGTGGACGGCAAGTGCCCCGACTGTGGCCGTGAGGTACAGGATGCCAAGGAAGAGGCTTATTTCTTCCGTCTTTCCAAGTATGCCGACCGTGTACAGGATCTGCTGGAGAACACCGATTTCTTAGAGCCCAGAAGCCGTGTCCACGAGATGGTCAACAACTTCATCAAGCCCGGTCTGGAGGATCTGTGCGTTTCCCGTACCAGCTTCACTTGGGGCGTACCTGTGGACTTTGATCCCGGCCATGTGGTTTATGTGTGGATCGATGCGCTGTTTAACTACATGACCGCTTTGGGCTTCGAGAACGACAAGTATGATGACCTGTCCAAGTTCTGGCCTGCGGATGTGCATTTTGTGGGTAAGGAGATCGTTCGTTTCCACTCCATCATTTGGCCTGCTATGCTCATGAGTCTGGATCTGCCTCTGCCCAAGAAGGTTTACGGCCACGGCTGGCTGAACTTCAACGGTGAGAAGATGTCCAAATCCCGTGGCAACGTGGTAGATCCCTATCTGCTGTCCGAGCGTTTCGGTGTGGATGCTCTGCGCTTCTTCCTGTTGCGCACCTTCCCCTTCGGCTCTGACGGCAACTTTACCAACGAGCTGCTGATCTCCACCATCAACACCGACCTGGCCAACACCTTGGGTAACTTGGTTTCCCGTACGGTGGCTATGAACCAGAAGTATTTTGACGGCACTTTGGCAGAGGGCGGCGCAGCCGATGCGCTGGACGAGCAGCTGCAGGCTCTGGCTGCAGAGGTAGTAGAAAATTACACGGGGCACATGGAGCGTTTCCAGTTCTCCAATGCCCTCAATGAAGTTTTCCGTCTGTTGGATCGTGCCAATAAGTATATTGACGAGACCACTCCCTGGATCTTGGCTAAGAGCGAGGACACCAAGCAGCGTCTGCTGACGGTTATGAAGAATCTGTGCGAGTGCATCCGCATCAGCGCAATCCTCATCAGCCCCATGATGCCCGAGTCCGCCCAGAAGATCCTGGACTTGCTGCAGGTACAGGAGGCTGACCGCGTTTGGGACAGCCTGACCTATCGCACCGAGACCACTTGGAACACCCAGGTGGGTGCGGCTCTGTTCCCCCGTATTGATATGGAGAAGGAACTGACCGCTCTGGAGGAGCTGAGCAAGGCCGCCCAAGAGCCTGAGGAAGATCCTCTGCCCGAGCCTCTGCCGGAGATCGCTTTTGACGATTTCTGCAAGGTGGAGATGACCGTTGTGAAGGTTCTGACCTGCGAAAAGGTGAAGAAGAGCGACAAGCTGCTGAAGTTCACCTTGAATGACGGCACTAAAGAGCCCCGTCAGATCCTGTCCGGTATTGCAAAATACTATGAGCCCGAGCAGCTCATCGGCAAGACTCTGGTAGCTGTGACCAATCTGGCACCCCGTAAGATGATGGGTCAGATGTCCTGCGGTATGCTGCTGAGCGCAGAGCGCGGCGACAAGCTGAATCTGGTGATGCTGGATGACAGCGTGCCTGCCGGCAGCCGTTTGGTATAATAAAAAAAGGTGTGCGAAATAATTCGCACACCTTTTTTCTTGGCTCCCCTCGTAGGGGAGCTGTCACCGCAGGTGACTGAGGGGTTGTCGTCCTATAGAAGAACACTCCCCCTGTCAGCTGATGCTGACATCCCCCTCAAAGAGGGGGACAAGCCAGGTTTATTCCAACTCAAAAGCACCGGTGTAGAGCTGATAGTAAGTGCCCTTTTGGGCAATCAGATCGTCGTGGGTGCCACGCTCGATGATACGGCCATGATCCAGCACCATAATGCAATCGGAATTCTTGACTGTGGACAGTCGGTGGGCGATTACAAAGGTGGTTCTGCCGTGCATCAGCGCATCCATGCCCTTTTGCACCAGCGCCTCCGTACGGGTATCGATGGAGGAGGTTGCTTCGTCCAGAATCATCACCGGGGGGTCTGCCACCGCCGCACGGGCAATGGCGATCAGCTGCCGCTGACCCTGGGAAAGTCTGGCACCGTTACCGGTGAGCATGGTATCGTAGCCCTCCGGCAGACGGGTAATGAAATCGTGGGCATTTGCCAGCTTTGCCGCATGGATGCACTCTTCATCGGTGGCATCCAGCTTGCCGTAGCGAATATTATCCATCACCGTGCCGGTGAACAGGTTGGTATCCTGCAGAACCACACCCAGGCTGCGACGCAGGTCGGATTTGCGGATCTTATTGATATTGATACCATCGTAGCGCACCTTGCCATCGGCAATGTCATAGAAACGGTTGATCAGATTGGTAATGGTGGTCTTGCCTGCGCCGGTTGCGCCTACAAAGGCGATCTTCTGACCGGGGTTGGCGTACAGGGTCACATCGTACAGCACCTGCTTCTCCGGCACATAACCGAAGTCCACATTGTACATGGTGATATCGCCCTTGACCTCGGTGTAGGTCACCGTGCCATCTGCCTGGTGGGGATGCCGCCAAGCCCAACGGCCTGTGCGCTCTTCACATTCCACCAAATTGCCCTGGGCATCTTCCTTGGCATTGACCAGGGTCACATAGCCATGATCCTCTTCCACAGGCTCATCCATCAGTTCAAAAATACGCTCAGCACCGGCCAGCGCCATGACGATGGAATTGATCTGGTTGGAAATATGACCGATGGGCATATTGAAGCTGCGGCTGAGCAGCAGGAAGCTGGCCAGACCACCCAAGGTGATCAGCTCGCCGTCGGAGGCAATGGCCATCAAGCCGCCTACGATGGCCAGAATGGTATACTGGATATAGCCCAGATTGTTATTCACAGGGCCCATCATGTTGGTATAAGAGCCGGCTTTGTAGGCATTGGCGCGAAGCTGCTCGTTGATGGCATCAAACTCCTGCTTGCAGGTCTCCTCACGGCAGAATACCTTCACCACACGCTGGCCGTGGATCATTTCTTCCACATAGCCGTTGACCTTACCCAAGGACCGCTGCTGACCGATGAAATACTTGGCAGTATTTTTTGCCACGGCTGCGGTAACGATCATAATACCGAAGGCGGTGACAACCACCACAGCGGTGAGAATGGGAGAGGTAATGAGCATCATGACGAATACCACCACCAGAGTGGTCACAGAGGAGATGCATTGGGGAATGGATTGGGAGATCATCTGCCGCAGGGTGTCAATATCGCTGGTGTAGCGGCTCATGACATCGCCTACGGGATGGGTATCGAAATACCGGATGGGCAGCTTCTGCATATGGTCAAACATGGCATTGCGGATCTTCAGCTGTGTGCCTTGACCCACCTTGACCATCAGATAGCTGCTGGCAAAGTTACTGATCATACCCAGGCCGTAAATGCCGCCCAGGATGCACAGGAATTTCACCAGAGGTGCGTAACTGGGATTGGTTTGACCCAGCATGGGAGTAATATAATCATCAATGATATATTGCAGAGATTTGCTGCTCAGCGCCTGGGCAAAGGCCGCCACACCCAGGCAGATCACCACGATCACCAGAGTAGCGCGGAAGGGCTTCAGATAACCCAGGAGTCTGGATAGGGTTTGCTTGGGGTTCTTGGCCTTGCGGCCGTCACCCATCATTCTGGGAGGTGCCATTATTCCAGACCTCCCTTCTTCTGAGAATCGAATACCTCGCGGTAAATATCACAGGTTTCCAGCAGGCTGTTGTGGTCGCCTTGGGCAACCACCCGACCGCCATCCATGACCAGAATCAGATCTGCATCCTGAATAGAAGCCACACGCTGGGCAATGATCAGCTTGGTAGTACCGGGGATCTCTTCGGCAAAGGCCTTGCGGATCACCGCATCCGTATGGGTATCCACCGCAGAGGTGGAATCGTCCAGAATCAGAATCTTAGGCTTCTTCAGTAGCGCACGAGCGATGCAAAGACGCTGTTTCTGACCGCCGGACACGTTCTTACCGCCCTGTTCGATATGGGTATCGTAGCCATCGGGGAAAGCGGTGATGAAATCATGGGCGCAGGCCAGCTTACAGGCATGGATCATTTCCTCGTCGGTGGCATCGGGGTTGCCCCAGCGCAGATTGTCTTTGATAGTGCCGCCAAAGAGCAGATTCTTCTGCAGAACCATGGAAACCTGGTCGCGGAGAGCATGGATATCGTAATCCCGCACATCCACACCGCCTACCTTCACGCTGCCTTCGGTGGCATCGTACAGACGGGGGATCAGCTGCACCAAAGTGGATTTACTAGAGCCTGTGCCGCCCAGAATGCCCACGGTCATACCGGAGCGAATGTGCAGATCCACTTGATCCAGCGCATTCTTTGCGGCAGTACCGGAGTACCGGAAGGAAACATTTTCAAAGGTAATAGAGCCGTCTTTCACTTCGTTGACGGGGTTTTCCGGATTTTTCAGAGCCGGTTCTTCGGTCAGCAGCTCATAGGCACGGCGCATGGGCGCACGGCTCATGGTGAACATGACGAACACCATGGACATCATCATCAGACCTGTGAGGATCTGACCGGTGTAGGTGAACATGGAGGTCAGCTGACCGGTGGTCAGACCGCTGCCGCCTACGACCAATTTTGCGCCCAGATAGGAAATGACGATCATACAGGTGTATACGGACAGCTGCATAGCGGGGCTGTTGAAAGCCATGATCCGCTCTGCCTTCACGAAATCCTTATAAATGGATTCGGAGGTCTCGGTGAACTTCTCCACTTCCTTATCCTCACGGACAAAGGATTTGACCACACGGATACCGTGGAGATTCTCCTGGGTCACATTGTTCAGCTTATCGTAGGTTTTGAACACCCGCTCAAAAATGGGATGCACCAGACGAATCAGCAGAATCAGCACCACCGCCAACAGGGGCAGTACCACACAGAACACCAGACTCAGCTTCACGCTGATGCGGAATGCCATAATCAGCGCCATCACCAGCATCACCGGGGTGCGGAAGATCATGCGGATGCACATCTGGAAGGTCATCTGCAAGGTAGCCACGTCAGAGGTCAGACGGGTGACGATGGAAGAGGATGAGAACTTGTCGATGTTGGAAAAGTCGTAGGTCTGGACCTTATTGAACATATCATGGCGCAGATTCCGGGCAAAGCCCGTACTGGCATGGGAGGCAAAAAAGGCTGATGCCACACCAAAAGCCAAACTGCACAGAGCAAGCAGAGCCAGCAGACCACCCTGTTGCCACACAGCGGTCATGTTGCCTGCATTGATGCCCTTGTCGATCAAGGTGGCAATGACCAGGGGGATCAGAATCTCCATGGTGACTTCGCCAACCATACACAGAGGACTCAAAATGGCAGACCATTTGTATTCCCGGATACTCCGGGCAAGCATACGAATCATAAAGGAAACATACCTCCTTCATTATATTATAATAGTATAGTTTATCATACCCATACCACGGATGCAAGGTGTTCGAAAAAACTTTACAATTTTCCGCTTTGCCTCCCCTGTAGGGGAGGTGCCCCGAAGGGGCGGAGGGGTTTACGGAGATTGAGATCTGCTAACCCCTCAGTCGCTTCGCGACAGCTCCCCTACGAGGGGAGCCTTGTGTGCGATAAATTTGAATTTATTATTTTCTTTTTTCAGATTTTGTTGTATAATGTCATTATCTAAATTTTAGGAGGGCCTGTATGCGAAAATCTCATCATGTTCACAACGACCCCAAAATGGCGGAACGAATCGCCAAACAGCAAAAGCGGGATCACCGGGTGGAGCATGTGTACCGCCGAATCCTGCACTTCATTGAGCGCGCCATCGCCGCAATCACCATCGTCGTTCTGCTGGTGGTTCTGGGCATGGAATTTTACAAAATGCTCACCACTGACGGCTACTGGCAGGTAGATACATATTTACACAACGTTTTGAACGTGGTGGTCGGTCTGGAGTTCGTGCGTATGCTCATCGACACCACCCCCGCCAGCATTTTGGAAGTGCTGACGGTGGCTATCACCCGACACGTGATTTTGTCCCATGACGATCCCTGGAGCAATCTGGCCTGTGTGGCCTGTATTGCCGGATTGTTCGCCATCCGTCGATTCCTGGTTCGCCGCCATGAGTTGAAGGAAGAAATGGTGGAAATGGACTAATTTATGAATATTAAAATCAAAAAGAAATCTTACGAAGAAGTCTGCCAACTACCCCGTCCCAAGCATCGCAACCCCATGGGACCCAGCAGAATTCTCCAATGGCTCATTCGGTTTCTGAGCATCCCCACCCGATTTGTATGCCGCAAGCACGGCATGGAGAAACTCGGCAAGAAAGAACCCTGTCTGATCCTGATGAATCACTCCTGTTTCACGGATCTGAAGATCGCTTCCAAGCTGTTCTTCCCCAAGCGTTACGGCATTGTCTGCACCACCGACGCTATGGTGGGTCTGGGCTGGCTCATGCATTGGATGGGCTGCATCCCCACCCAAAAATTCGTCAGCGATGTGGGCTTGATCCGGGATATGGAGTACATGCTGAAGAAAAAGAAAACCAGCGTTCTCATGTTCCCGGAGGCCGGTTATTCCTTTGACGGCACAGCCACCACCCTCCCCAGAAAAATGGGTGTGCTGCTGAAAAAGCTGAACGTTCCTGTGGTCACCGTGATCACCCAGGGCGCATTCCAGAGAAATCCTCTGTACAACGGTCTGCAGCTGCGCAAGGTGAAGATCCAGGCAGATATGACCTGCCTGCTGACCAAAGAAGAGATCGCATCCATGACCGTGGCGGAGCTGGATGCCAAGGTGGAAGAAGCCTTTACCTTTGATAATTTCCGCTGGCAGCAGGAAAACCAAATCGTGGTCAACGAACCCTTCCGTGCTGACTTTTTGAACCGGGTACTGTATCAATGCCCCCATTGTCTCACCGAAGGCAAAATGGAAGGCAAAGGTGTAAATCTCACCTGTCACCATTGCGGCAAGACCTACACCTTGACCGAAACCGGCTATCTCCAGGCAGAAGACGGCATCTTTAACCATGTGCCCGACTGGTATCAATGGCAAAGACAGCAGGTACGTAAGCAGCTGGAAGATGGCACATACCGCCTGGATGTGGATGTGGACATTGCCATGCTGGTGGACTATAAGGCTTTGTACATGGTAGGCCAAGGTCGGTTGACCCATGACAATACCGGTTTCCGGCTCACAGGCTGCGAGGGCAAGCTGGATTACACCCAGCCGCCTCTGGCCAGCTATAGTCTCAACGCGGATTATTTGTGGTATGAGATCGGTGACGTGATCTGCGTCGGCGATCGCAATACCCTGTATTACTGCTTCCCCAAGGGTGCAGATGTGGTTGCCAAAACCCGGCTTGCCACCGAGGAATTGTATAAGCTTTTGCGTACACGAAAATAAGAAAAAAGTGTGTGTTTGCCGGGGCAAACACACACTTTTCTTATTTCCAATTCTTAATATGTTCCCAAAGTTTGAGACAATGTTCCGGATGCTCGGTGTTGCGGATGAACACCAGGTACACCGTACCCTCGGTGAGCAGGCAATCCTTACCGAACTGGGTTTTGGACAGGTCAATACCTGCGGCTGTGCCCTCCGTTTCCACATCGGCACGGATGTTAACCAGCATACCGGCATCATACAATTCGTCCAGTTCCTCCTGGGACAGCAACTTATTCAGATCCATATAGATCCGCTCGTCCACATAATGCTCAAAGGAATAGGCATCCATCAGCATATAATCCAGATCCTTGCCTTCGATCTGGGACAGGATGCCCATGGTGGTACTGAAGGTATTATTGGTGGCATCCACGGTGGAAGTACCCTCCAGGGTGGAGGTGGTTAAGTAAATCTTACCATCGGGATTGCCCAGCACTTCCTCAAAGAATACATCGGTCAGATAATCATGGCCTTCCATGGACAGCTCCACGTTGCTCATATTACCGCAGGCATAATATTCCAGATCCCGGTTCATCACCGCCGACAACACAATGGCCAGCACGATCACCAGCATCAATGCCACGAACATATATTCTTTATAGTATGTCCAGATATGATCCAGCTTTTCCTTCCAGGTCATTTCCTTCAGCCGGGCTTTTTCCTGGGCAAAATGTTCTTTTAGCTTGGATTTTGAGATTTTCATTGTTCTTCCTCTTTATGACGGTTCAGAATTTTGATCAAGGTGTTCTTCAACAGCACCGTGATCACCACACCCATCACCGCATAATATACCGCAATAAAGATCAGCATTGCCAAAAATGCCCACAGGGGGAACCAGATGAACAGGATCACCGGCAGCCACAGGATCGCCGCCGTAGCCAGCACCTGCAAGGGCGCATGGAGAGCCAGATACCAGGCATCCATGATCCAGCCGTTGGCATCGTTCTCAAAGTACACATTCACCGG
This sequence comes from Oscillospiraceae bacterium, assembly GCA_017549125.1. Lineage (GTDB taxonomy): Bacteria > Bacillota > Clostridia > Oscillospirales > Oscillospiraceae > Faecousia. The sequence continues at coordinate 8,449 of JAFYVL010000013.1, forward strand.
GATCATAGCGGTGGTGAACAGGATCACCGCCAGGGCAAACAGGCAGTGGATGGCGGTTTCCAGAATAGAACCCACACCGATCAAGGAATGATCCTGGAGCAATGCGCTGATGCGAAGGGTGGCATTATTGATGGTGAAATAACCCATGGCCAGGCAAATTACCATAGCCACAGCCACACGCAGGAAATTCTTCTGAAAGCCCTCCCGGAAGCCCTGGAAGGTGCTGTCACCACGGATGCTGAAACGAACAGCGCTATACAGACCTGCGGTGGCATTACCGATGGTCACCACCGGAATGCAAGAGACCAAGAATAATAAATTCAACATGATGGCGCTGCCGATCTTATTGACCACGCCCATGAATTTTTGAAAAATCGTTTGCTTTTCTTCCACTTCACGTTTCCTCCTCGGATAATACGGCTTATATTATAAACCGAAAACCCCCGTTTGGCAATACGAAATCCCCATGGATTTATAGCCAAACTGTTAACTTTTCCCAAATTCTAGAAAAAACCTTGCTTTTGACCGGCGTTTTATGTAAGATAAAGAAAAATATCAATTTATCACACTGTTCCAAAATACGAACTATCCATTGTAGGGGAGGGTTTTAACCCTCCCTTGCACCCAACAATTGTACTGCGGTTAATACGGACGGTTGCGGGAGGGGTGAACCCCTCCCCTACAGTGCAGCGAAATGACAAGGTGATAGAGGGAACAACAGAGAGGTTATTATGCGAAGTATTTTTAATTATGAGAATAAATTCATGCAGTTGCTGATGACCATGGGTGACATGATCATTTTGAATCTGATGTTTTTACTGTGCTGCTTGCCGGTGGTGACCATTGGCGCAGCCCAAGCCGGTCTTTGCACCGGTCTGCGGAAGCTGACGGACAAGGACGACGACACCTCCCCGGCCGCCGCCTTTATGAAGGGCTTTGCCAATGGCTTTGGCAAGATCACCATTGCCTACTCCATTATGCTGGCGCTGATCCTGCTCACCGGCTACACCGCCGCCTCCGTGGCCTTTTATGATGTGAACGGTGTCAAGGGCGCACCGGTGGTGCTGTCCATTGTTTCCCTGTGCATTTGCGCTCTGTTCCAGACCACCATCTGCACCTTCCATTCCCGTTTCTCCTGCACATTGTGGCAGCTGTTCCGCAACGCATGGTTCATGATTCTGGCACACCCTCTGCGTACTGTGCTGTCTGCCGCTCTGGCCTGGAGTCCCGTGATCCTGTTCCTGGGCTCTCCCCGGGTGTTCATTCTCATGACCCCTGTGGTCATTACCCTGTTCTTCAGCTTTATTTACCTGTTTGTGAATAGCTTGATGAAGAAACCCTTTGAGGGCATTATTCAGCTCTATCACGAAAAACAGGAATCTGCCGAATAACCCACACGGTCTGCAACAGCAGACCGTGTTTTTTCAACAATTTCCCCAAAATAAAAAAAAGGGTTGTAAACTTAACAAAAATGATGTAAAATAGTACAAGCGATAGTTTAGATACACTGAAGAGGTGTGTCCATACGAATGTTGAGAACGCAACAACATATCAAAATAGATTATGATTTTTTATGGAGGTAATTTCCAATGGAAAAACCGATTGTACTGGTAATTATGGATGGTGTAGGTAAGGGCGACGGCGGCAACGGCGACGCTGTGAAGCAGGCCAAGACCCCCACTCTGGATCATCTTTTGAACACCTGCCCCCACACCTATCTGAAGGCACACGGCACCGCTGTGGGTCTGCCCTCTGATGAGGATATGGGCAACTCCGAGGTTGGCCACAATGCGCTGGGCTGTGGTCAGGTCTACTCCCAGGGCGCAAAGCTGGTGGGCGAGTCCATCGAAAATGGCGTGCTGTTCACCTCTGACACCTGGAAGGATCTGGTTGCCAACGCACAGGACAAGGCTATGCATTTTGTAGGCCTGCTGTCTGATGGTAACGTTCACTCCAACATCGCTCACCTGATCAGCCTGCTGAAGCAAGCTAAGACCGAGGGTGTGAAGAAGGCTTACTGCCACATTCTGCTGGACGGCCGTGACGTGCCTGCCACCTCCGCTTTGGAGTATGTGGAGCAGCTGGAGAATGTGCTCAAAGAGCTGAACACCGAGGGCTGTGACTATGCCATCGCTTCCGGCGGCGGCCGTATGCAGGTGACCATGGACCGTTACGAAGCCAACTGGGCTATGGTGGAAAAGGGCTGGCAGACCCATGTACAGGGTATCGGCCGTCTGTTCCCCTCCGCTACCGAGGCTATTGAGACCTACCGTGCAGAGACCGGTTGCATCGACCAGGATCTGCCTCCCTTTGTGGTGGAGCGCAACGGCGCACCTCTGGCAAAGATCGCCAATGGCGACAGCGTAATTCTGTTCAACTTCCGTGGCGACCGTGCTCAGGAGATCTCCCTGGCATTCGACCGCAAGGATTTTGATAAGTTTGACCGTGGTGATTTCACCGGTGTGAAGTTTGCCGGTATGCTGCAGTATGACGGTGACCTGAACATCCCCGAAAACTATCTGGTCAAGCCCCCTGTGATCACCAACACCCTGACCGAGGTGCTGTGCGCTGCCGGTATTACCGAGTACGCTGTGTCTGAGACCCAGAAGTACGGTCATGTGACCTATTTCTGGAACGGCAACCGCTCCGGCAAGGTGGATGAGGCTCTGGAGACCTATGAGGAGATCCCCTCTGATGTGATCCCCTTCGAGCAAGCACCTGCTATGAAGTCCAAGGAAATCACCGAGAAGCTGGTGGATGCCATGGCTTCCGGCAAGTATCAGTTCCTGCGCTGCAACTACCCCAATGGCGACATGGTGGGTCACACCGGCGCAATGGATGCTGTTATCTACGCTATGGAATGCGTGGACAATTCTCTGAAGGCTGTTCTGGAAGCTGCCGACAAGTACGGCTACACCGTGCTGATCACCGCTGACCACGGCAACGCTGACCAGATGACCGAAGAGAAGAAGGGCAAGATCTCTGCCCGTACCGCCCACTCTCTGAACCCCGTTCCCTTCATCATTTACGACAAGGATCACGATTGGACTGTGATCGAGGGCCAGTACGGTCTGGCCAATGTAGCGCCCACCATTGCCAAGATGATGGGCATTGAAGCCCCCGCATGCTGGGAAAATAGCATCGTATAATTGGATTGGAGGCTGCATAATATGATTCGACACGATACTGAAAATGGCTCTGTAAACGTAAGCACCAATGTCTACACCGACATTGCAGGCACTGCCGCCAGCAACTGCTTTGGCGTCAAGGGTATGGCTGCCCGTAGTGTGAAGGACGGCCTGTATCACCTGCTTCGCAAGGAATCCGCATCCAAGGGTGTCCGCGTGGAGTTCCACGAGGATGGCACCATTTCCATCGATCTGCATGTGATGGTGGATCACGGTGTGAATCTGAACGCCGTTGGTGAATCTATCATTTCCGAGGTTCGCTATGTGGTCAACAGCACCACCGGTACTGAGGTCAGAGCTGTCAATGTTTTCTTTGACTCTATGAGCGTATAATAAGCTTGGAGGTACACAAGATTGAGACAAACAATTAACGGTGCGGAATTGCGCAGATTGATCATCAGCGCAGCCGCAGGTATTGAGATCAATAAACAAAAACTGAACGAGCTGAACGTGTTCCCCGTTCCCGACGGCGACACCGGCACCAATATGGCCATGACCGCTAACACCGCCGCAGTGGATCTGCGGAAGGCAGAAGATCCCGATCTGGCACAGGCTGCCAAGATCGCCGCTTCCGCCATGCTCCGTGGCGCTCGTGGTAACTCCGGCGTTATCCTGTCTTTGCTGTTCCGTGGCCTGTCCAACAAGCTGAAGGGCTGCACCGAATGTGACGGCAGCCTGTGGGCTGCTGCTCTGCAGGAGGGTGTGGACGCTGCTTACAAGGCAGTGATGAAGCCCGCTGAGGGTACAATTCTGACCGTGGCTCGCCTGGCCGCCGCAAAGGCACAGGAAGCTGCCCGTGAGAACAACTATTTTGAGTTTGTACACCAGGCCGCCATTGAGGAGGCCAAGGTTGCTCTGGCCAACACCGTGAACCAGAACCCTGTTCTGAAGAAGGCAGGTGTTGTGGATGCCGGCGGTAAGGGCTGGCTGATCGTGCTGGAATCCATGCTCTGCGCCCTCCACGGCGAGGATCTGGTTGCTCCCGAAAACGGTGAGGAAGCCAAGGATTCTGCAGATTTCGGTGATTTCAACACCGAGGATATTACCTTTACCTATTGTACCGAGTTCGTCATCTCCCGTGAGAACGATAAAGACCCCGTGGCTCTGCGGGATTATCTGAACACCCTGGGCGACAGCCTTGTGGTGGTGGACGATGAGGAGATCATCAAGGTTCACGTGCATACCAACGATCCCGGCGCAGCGCTTCATGCAGCTGTGAACTACGGTTCTTTTGTGACCGTAAAGATCGAAAATATGCGCCTGCAGCACACCGAGAAGGTCATGAGTGAGCAGGAGTTAGAGCCCAAGATCGCTGAGCCCGAAAAGGCTCTGGGTGTGGTTTCCGTCTGCGCCGGCGACGGTTTGGCAGATGTGTTTATGAACCTGGGCGTGGATGGCATCATTTCCGGTGGCCAGACCATGAACCCCAGCACCCAGGACATTCTGGAAGCTGTGAACAAAGTCCCTGCCGAGACCGTGTTCGTTCTGCCCAACAACAAGAACATCATCATGGCCGCTGAGCAGGTGAACGCTCTGACCCCCAAGAACGTGGTGGTCATTCCCAGCAAGACCGTGCCTCAGGGCATTACCGCTATGCTCAGCTACAACCCCGATGGCTCTATTGAGGAGAACACCGAGGCGCTGACCGAAGCTCTGTCCACTGTGGACACCATGCAGATCACCTATGCCGCTCGTAACTCCGACTTTGACGGCTACGACATTCACGAGGGTGACTATCTGGCTATCTATGGCAGCAGCCTGTTCGGCACTAGCCAGGATATTAAGGTAGTTCTCAAGTCCCTGGCCGAGAAGGTTCGTGACGACGGCAAGGAGTATATTACCATCTATTACGGACAGGATATTAAGGAAAAGCACGCCCAGAAGGCTGCGGATCTGTTCGCTGAGATCTGCCCCGATGCCGATGTGAATCTGCTCCGTGGCGGCCAGCCTGTGTACTATTATCTGATTTCCGCTGAATAAGGGTATGGGCTCTGCGGATGCAGAGCCCCCCTCTGTTCATTATACAAATTCTAGTTTGGTGATGCTATGAAAAGACTCCCCGATACACCAGCAGTCAAAAAGACCTTATCCATCATGGACTATATGTCCAGTCTGCGGATCGGCATCAACGGCTCCAGCACCTGTTATTTTATTGTGCTGTCTCTGTTCCCCTTTCTGCTCTTGATATTGAGTTTGCTGCGATATACCGGCTTGGAAGTAGAGCATTTGACCTCTCTGCTATCACGAATCCTTCCCAAGACCATGATGCCCTCTGTGGAGCGGCTTGTGGTCAGCACCTACCGCAGTTCCTCCGGTACGCTGGTATCCGTCTCCGCAGCCATGGCTCTGTGGACTGCCAGCCGTGGTGTTTACGGCATTCTCATTGGTCTGAACGTGGTCTATCACGTGGAAGAAGACCGTAGTCTGTTCTATACCCGTGTGGTCAGCGTGCTCTACACCTTCGCATTCCTGGTGGTGCTGATCCTGACCCTGGTACTCAACGTCTTTGGCGACGTCATTATGGAGCATATCAGTGCCGAAAAAGGGCCATTGTGGTTCCTGGATCAAGCCATCAATCTGCGTTTTTCCGTGATGCTTCTGCTGCAAACCCTGCTATTTACGGCAGTGTATATGGTGTTCCCCAACAAGCACAACCGTTTCTGGGAAAGTCTGCCCGGCGCGGTGCTTACCTCTTTGGGTTGGTTGGTGGTCTCCAATCTATTCTCCATTTATATGGAGTATTTCCCCAATTACGCCAACATTTACGGCTCTATGACCGCCGTGGCTTTGGGTATGCTGTGGCTGTATATGTGTATTAACATTGTGTTCTACGGTGGTGTGCTGAATCACCATCTGGCGCAGTTTTACAAAAAGCGTGCAGAAAAGAAAGCTTCTGACACGGAAGAAACCGAAGAAGAACTTTAAAGGGCTGTCATAGACAGCCCTTCAATCATACGAGGTGAGCGAGTGTTTGGATTTGTAATGGCAGATACGAAAGAGTTGTCTGCGGAACAAAAACAGCGGTATAACAGCGTTTACTGCGGCATTTGCCGGCAAATTCGCAAACGTTCCTCCCAGATCGCCAGGCTGGCGCTGAGCTTTGACATGGCTTTTTTGGCGTTGCTTCTGATGAGCCTGTACGAACCGGAGGAAACCGGCGGCGACCGTGCCTGTCTGCTGCACCCCATCAAGCCCCGTCCCTGGATTGACAATCCTTACATCCAATATGCCGCCGATATGAATGTGGCGCTGGCCTACTATAATGCGCTGGACGATTGGCAGGACGACCGGAAGGTATCCTCCGGACTCTATGCGCGGCTGGTAAAAAAGCATTATCCCCCCATTGCCCGGCACTATCAGCGGCAATGCACAGCCATTGTGGAATGTATTTCCGATCTGCAAGATTTGGAGAAATCCGGCTGTGATAATCCGGATCTGCCTGCCAGCTGTTTTGGCAAGCTCATGGCAGAACTGATGGTCTATGAGGAGGATCTGTGGTCGGACAGTCTGCGGAAGTTAGGCGAATCTCTGGGTCGCTTTATTTACTTAGCCGATGCGGCGGTGGATTATGCCAAGGATCAGCAGAAAAATCGTTACAATCCCTTCATTGCCATGGGCAAACCGGAGGATCAACCCCTGTTTCGCCAATACTTGGAGATGGAAATGGGTCGCTGTACCCATTATTATGAGAGCCTGCCCTTGGTGCAGGACAAAGCCATTTTAGACAACATTCTTTATGGCGGTGTTTGGCTGCAATATAGCGGCAAGATCGCCAAAAAAGATGGAGGAAACCATGATCAAAGACCCTTATAAGGTATTGGGGGTAAGTCCCGATGCCACAGATGAGGACATCAAAAAGGCCTACCGACGGCTGGCAAAGCAATACCACCCGGATCGAAATCCCGGGGATGCAGAAGCCGCCCGACGGATGCAAGAGATCAACGAGGCCTATGACCAAATCAAAAATCCCGAAAAATCCCGTGGTAACTACCGCTACGGCGGCTTCGACTACGAGGCATATACACGAAACAACGCCGACGACGAGTCCGGTCTGAAAGCGGCTATGCATTATTTGCAATTTGGCAGAATCCGGGAGGCTTTGAATGCCCTGGAAAGCTGCAAAAATCGCAATGCCCGTTGGTATGCGGTCTCCGCTGTGATCCAGGAGCGTATGGGCAACCGAATCACCGCCCTGGAGCATATTCGCAGAGCGGTATCCATGGAGCCGGATAATCTGGAGTACCTGCGGATTCTGGAATATATGGAGAACGGCGGCTTTGCCTACGGTCGCACCGCAGGCAGATATCGGGGCTACACCCTCCAGGGTGATCCCTGTACCGGTCTGGCACTCTGCTTGCTGTGCCGGTGCTGCTGTTGTTAAAGGAGTGTAGAATATGGATCTAAAAAATCGAAAGGGTTTGAAGGATCAAGCCCAAAAATTGGTGGATCGTTGTGATAACCAGCCCAGAAAACTCACTTTGATCAGCAGCGCTGTGTATCTGGGACTGTCTCTGGTGATCTCTCTGATTACCCTGGTGCTGAACCGGGGCATTGCCGGAACTGGCGGTCTGAGCGGTATTCAGACCCGTAATATTCTGCAGACCATCCAATCCATGCTGAATCTGGTCTATACCATCGCCCAGCCCTTCTGGCTGGTGGGTCTGGCCTATGTGTATATGCAGACCGTGCGGAAGCAAATGCCCCAAACCCAAAGTTTGCTCCGTGGCTTCCATCGGTTCGGCCCTGTATTGCGGCTGAATCTGCTGAAATGGGCATTGCTGTTTATGGTGGCATTCCCCTGTGCCTTTGCCAGCAGCTATGTGGGCATGATGCTCTCTCCCAAAATGTACGATCTGTTTGAGCCCATTGCCATGGAAATGCAGCAGAATCCCAATGCCGATATCTATGCCATGATGGCGCAGATTCCTGTGAAGGAACTGCTTGGGGCAACCTGGCCCATGCTGATCCTCTTTACAGTGATGTATCTGGCCATTGTGATCGTCTTTGCCTACCGGTTCCAATTTGCGGATTATCTGATTCTGGACGACCCCAAAATTGGAGCGATCCAGGCGCTGAAAAACAGCTTCCACATGACAAAGGGCATTCTGGGTGGTCTGGTAATGCTGGATCTGAGCTTTTTGTGGTATCACGGATTGCAGGCCTTGGCAGCCCTGTTTGCCTTTACAGATCTGATCCTCACCTACTCCGGCATTTCTCTGCCCGTTTCCCGGGATATGGCTTCCATAATCAGCGCTTGTATTTACGCAGCCCTGGTGCTGACCATGGATTACACCATCCGCCCCCGGGTGGAAGCTACCTATGCGCTGGTCTACGACCGCCGCAGAAACCAGATCTACTTCCCCTACACCCTGGACGAGAATTGATAAAAGGGAGTGTTGCAACCGCAACACTCCTTAATGCCTTGGCTCCCCTTGTAGGGGAGCTGTCAGCGATAGCTGACTGAGGGGTGTTCGGACACCAAGATCTGCACACCCCTCCGCCCCTTCGGGGCACCTCCCCTACAGGGGAGGCTTGGGGGACAAGGCTTAAGTTGACAGCATTACCCAAAAAAGACACACACTGACACAAAAATGGACTGTTCCGTATGAACAGTCCATTTCTTATTTCATTTCTGTGAGCAGGTCTGCCAGGGTGATGCCCTCGAAGAACTCATCGATCATGCGATCTAACTTGTCCCACATGGGCTTGGTCTGGCAACAGGTGGAACGGCTGCAGGCCGCCGGGCCTTGGGATGTACAAGACACCGCCGCCAAGCTGCCCTCCGTCAGCTTCAAAATACTACCGACGGTGTATTCCTCCGGCTTCCGGTTGAGCCGATAGCCGCCGCCCTTACCATGGACGGCATCCACAAATCCGGCCTTGCTCAGCACCGTCATGATGGATTCCAGATATTTCTGGCTGATGCCCTCGGATTCCGCAATTTCCTTCAGAGGAATATAGCGTTCACCGCCGTTGAGGGCAAAATGCACCATCACTCGCAGGGCATAACGACCTTTTGTTGATACGATCATAGGCCTTATTCACAATGAGCGCAATGCTCGCAATCGGGGAACATTGCCTTGTCGTAGGCAATGCCGTTGCGGTCATAATAGTCCTTCACCGCAGACTTGATGGCTTCCTCTGCCAACACAGAGCAGTGCATCTTCTGAGCAGGCAGACCATGCAGAGCCTCTGCCACCGCACGGTTGGTCAGCTGCAAAGCATCGCTCAAAGGCTTGCCCTTGATCATCTCGGTGGCCATGGAGGAAGAGGCAATGGCGCTGCCGCAGCCAAAGGTCTCAAACTTCACATCCACGATCACATCGTTTTCGATCTTCAGATAGATCTTCATAATATCGCCGCACTTGGCATTGCCCACCTGGCCAACACCGTCGGCATCCTCAATAATACCCACATTCCGGGGATTCATAAAATGGTCCATGACCACTTCGCTATAAAGTGCCATAACTTTTCTCCTTATAATTCACTTTTCTCTAAATTGAAGAAATTGAAAACTGAAAGTTGAAAGTTAAGGTATTTCCTTCGGAAATGATTTTTAATAAGTCGCCAAAGGCGACACCTTCGTTTTCCGTTTTCAGTTTTCAGTTTTCAACTGAAAATATTACAAAATATACTCTCTGACTCCATTCTGCAAATCTCTCCACACGGGGGACATATTTCGCAGCTGCTGCACCACCTTGGGCACATAGGTCAGAATATGGTCGATTTCTTCCATGGTATTATAATGGCTCAAAGACAAACGCAAAGAACCGTGTGCCACATCGTGGACACGACCGATGGCCAGCAGCACATGGCTGGGATCTAAGCTACCGGAGGTACAGGCAGAGCCGGAAGAAGCGCAGATGCCGTGCATATCCAGAAGCAGCAACAGGCTCTCGCCCTCGATGCCCTCAAAGCAGAAGCTTACGTTACCGGGCAGACGGTTCACCGGGTCACCGTTCAGCGCACAATGGGGGATCTGGCTCAGACCTTCGATCAGCTTGTCACGCATGGCGGTGACGGTGGCGGTATGCTCCTCCATATGATCACAGGCATCCTTCAAAGCAGCCGCCAAAGCGCAGATACCGGGAATATTCTCCGTACCGGCACGCTTGCTGCGCTCCTGTGCGCCACCCTCGATCAAATTGGTCATAGGGAAGCCACGACGGACATACAACACACCCACACCCTTAGGGCCGTGGAATTTATGGGCAGACAGGCTCAGCATGTCAATATTCTGCGCCTTCACATCAATGTGCAAATGACCGGCAGCCTGCACCGCATCCGTATGGAAGGGTACACCGGCTTCCTTACAAATAGCACCGATTTCCCCAATGGGCAGCACAGAGCCGATCTCGTTATTGGCATACATACAGGTCACCAGGCAGGTGTCCTCACGGATGGCATCCTTCACCTGCTGTGCGGTCACATTATGACCTTCCTTCACATCCAGCAAAGTGATCTCATAACCCTCTTTTTCCAGCTTGTTCAGGGTGTGCAACACCGCATGATGCTCAAAAGCGGTGGAGATAATGTGCTTTTTATTCTTTCTTGCGCCGTAACGAGCCGCAGAAATAATGGCTTGGTTATCCGCCTCGCTACCGCCGGAAGTAAAATAAATCTCCCGGGGATCACAACCCAAGCAGGCCGCCACAGTCGCACGGGCATTTTCCAAGGCTTCCTTGGCTTCCTGGCCTGCAGAATGAAGGCTGGAGGGGTTTCCAAATACGGATTCATAATAAGGTACCATGGTCTCAATGGCCAACTTACTCATCTTGGTCGTAGCCGCATTGTCCGCATATACAAACATGGTATTTTCCTCCTATCTGATTTCCCTAGTAATTTCATAGGTATATTAGCACTATCTACCTACTTTGTCAATAGGTTAAAAGTTAGAGTGAAGTTGCTTCGCAATGAAGTATACCTAACGGTATATGAAGTTACTTCGTAATGAAGTTTTCTCCGTTGGAGAAAGTGAAGGTATGGCTAACGCCATGGATTTAAAATATATTTTTGAAATAGCAATTTCAAAAATACCATCATTGCACCAAGGGTGCAACTTCATTTGGCTTTTGCCAAACTTCACAGCGTAGCTACTTCATTTGCCAACGGCAAACTTCACTATTCCAGGATATCGGGCGCAGACCGATATCTTGGAATTTGTTTCCTGAATTTTCGACTTTTGCATGGATTATTGTTCGGTCGAATGCGGCATAGTAATAGAGCAAAAAGGAGGGTTGCACATGAAAAAAACGGCATGGATGATGGCCTTTCTTATCATCCTGATTTCCTTGCTGCCCTTGGGTGTACAAGGGGCAGAATTGATCCCGGGCGGACAGCTGATCGGTCTGGAAATGTCCACAGACCATGTGACCGTGGCGGGCTTTGAAGAAAACAATCCAGTTGCCAAACGAGCCGGTATGCAATTGGGGGACACCATCACCCACATTGATCAAAAATCCGTCTCCTGCGCCGCCGATATCCGCACCGCTCTAAACCACTCCCAAGGCACGATCACCGTGGGCATCACCCGAAAGGGCAAGCCCATGCGTCTATCCATGAACCCCGCCATTACCGCCGACGGCCCACGGATCGGCGTGTATTTGAAGCAAGCAGTCAGCGGCGTGGGTACTGTGACCTATTACGACCCGGAAAGCGGTGACTTTGGGGCATTGGGGCATAGTGTCAACGATACGAACGGAAAACTGCTCCCGTCCCATGGTGGCAATGCCTATGATGCGTCCATTTTGCAGGTGCGAAAGGGCAAATCCGGCAAGCCCGGTCAGCTGATGGGCACTATGAACACCGCTAAAATTCTGGGTTCTTTGGGTAAGAATACCCAGCAAGGTGTGTTTGGCTGCAGCAAAGCCGACTTTACCGGTGACCTTCTGGAAACCGCCTCTGCCAGCCAGATCCACACGGGCTCTGCCACCATCCGCTCCACAGTAGACGAAAATGGGGTACAGGAGTATTCTGTGAAAATTCTCAAAATCTATCCAAAAGGCCGCAGCGGGGGCAGAAATATGCTGATCCAGGTCACCGACCAGCGGCTACTGGACACCACCGGCGGCATCGTCCAAGGCATGTCCGGGTCGCCCATTATCCAGGACGGCAAGTTAATTGGCGCGGTGACCCACGTTCTGGTCAACGACCCCACCATGGGCTATGGCATTTTCATCGAAAATATGCTGGACGCCGCCGCATAATTTCCAATTTGTCGCTTTGCCTCCCCTGTAGGGGAGGTGCCCCAAAGGGGCGGAGGGGTTTACGGAGATTGAGATCTGCTAACCCCTCAGTCGCTTCGCGACAGCTCCCCTGCAGGGGAGCCTTGTGTGCGATAAATTGGAATTTACAAAAAACAGGGGAAGGTTCTATGTCCTAAATGTACACAGAACCTTCCCCTGTCGATTTTAACAAACTGGTGCATCCGTTTTTCCTGTTGTCCTTATTGACATAGTAGGCAAATTTACATATAATAATATTAGAATTTGACTACAAGGAGGATTCGTTATGAATATCCGCCCTTCTGCTGCCATCCGGCAGAACTATAACGAGATTGCAGAACTGTGCAGAAAAACCCAAACTCCCATCTACCTCACCAAAAACGGTGAAGGGGATTTGGTCGTCATGGACATCGAAAGCTTTACCCGCCGGGAAAAAATGCTCCAACTGCGTGAAAACCTCTTGGCTGTGGAAGAAGATCGCGCTATGGGGCGCAAAGGCTGCACCATTGATGAATTGGACAGCTTTTTGGACCAGATTCTGGATGAGGCATAACCCATGAAATACAATGTGATCATCTCTGACAGAGCCAAAGAAATGCTGGGTATGCACATCCGATTTTTAGCCCAGGTCAATAAAGCCGCCGCCACAAAGCTGAAGAATCGGTTTATGGAAGAAATGCGCTCCCTGCAGGAATTGCCCCATCGTTATCCTTTCTTTAACGAAAACTACATCCCAGCCAACAAGTATCACAAATTATATGTAGAAAATTGGTATCTTGTACTGTATCAGATCAAGGACAGCACCGTCTGTGTGGATTGGATCGTGGATTGCAGACAAGACTACCAGTGGTTACTGAGATAATGTCTATGGTGTTAGTAACAGGTGCAACAGGGTTTGTGGGACAGACCATCATGAAATTATGCAAAGATACGGTTGCCTGTCCATCCCTGCAGAATTTAACGGAAGAACAAGTTTATAAAATCATCCGGGACAGCGGCGCAGATACCATCATTCACACCGCTGCCATTGCGGACACCGGCGTATGCGCCGCCGATCCCGAGGCCTCTTACCAAGCCAATGTGCAGCTGCCGGTATGGATCGCCAATGCCGCCCAAGGTGCAAAGCTGATTTGCTTCAGCTCTGACCAGGTATACAGCGGCACGGAAGCAGAAGGCCCTTATACAGAGAATATGGCAAAACCGGGCAATGTGTATGCCGCCCACAAGCTGGAAATGGAACAGCGGGTTCTGGACATGGCCCCGGATAGTGTAATGCTCCGGGCAGAGTGGATGTATGACTACTATCTTAAGAAGCCCAACTATTTTATGAATATCCTCCATGCCACCCAGGCGCTGGGCTTCAGTTCCCGGCAGTACCGGGGAATCACCTATGTAAAAGAGGTGGCCCGGAATATGGAGGCGGTAATAGGCTTGCCCGGGGGCATTTATAACTTCGGCAGCGAAACCCAAAAATCCATGTACCAGATCACCCGGGAATTTTTAGGGTATTTAGGCAAGGAGATTGCCCTGGAAGATGCGCCACCTCGGCATAATCTATGGATGAACTGCGAAAAGGCAAGAAAATTCGGTGTGCGTTTCTCCAGCGTGGAAGATGGGCTGAAACAATGCGCAAAAGATCATAATTTGCATTAAAATATCCGGGATGCGATGCATCCCGGATTTTTACGGAACGCTGTTCGCAGCGTTCCCTACCATAAATGTTATGTGCGTTTAGAGAAATAGGATTTGCCATAGACCGCAATCTCTGCCACCAGGCACACAGGCAAGGCCGCAAAGAAATCCACCGCAGAGTGCTGTTTAATGAACATGGTGGACAAACAGATCATGATCACCGCAAAGACCACAAAGATCTTCCACCAGGTATAGGCCTCCTTCTGGCGCACCCACACGGAAGCAATGCCGATGGAATAGGCCACGTGCAAAGAAGGACACACACCGGTGTTGGTGTCAAAGCTATAGATGAACCCTACCAGGTCCGACAGGATATTCTCCCGGGGAAACACCTCCGGACGCAGATCCTGTCTGGTGGGATAGAGTATGTAAACCATCATGGCGCAGATCTGGGTAATGATAATGTAGGTCTGCAGGCATTTAAAACTCTTTACATCATAGAATAGAAACCAGCCCAGAGAGATCACCACCAGCAAATACCAGAACACATAAGGGATCACAAACCATTCGTTGAAGGGGATCGCATCGTCCAGCCACATTTTCACCGGGGCGCAATTTTCTGCCGGGATCAGATTCTCCGTAAGGAAGTACATGATAAAGTAGCCCACCCAACCCAACAGCAACAGCAGGTGGGAGAACTGGGGATCTTTCAATTTGGACAGCCGCAGCTGCTTATAGTCCACGACGGGTGTTTTCATGGGTCGTCTCCTTATTGGAAGGATAATATTTTTTCGGGATGTTGCGGTAAGGCACGACCCGATGCTCCGGCAGCGACTCTGCCACCCGGGTAATTTCGTCCATCAAGTAATCGCAGAGTTTTCTGCGCTGGGTATCCATAGGCTCTGCCGGATCGTAGGCCACCGGCTCACCAAAATGCACCTGCCGCAACCCGGGGGCAATGTACATAGGCACAAATTTCAGCACCTTGCCGGTGCGCTTGTAATACAGCTTTGCCACATCCAGAAATTTATCCTGGAAATCATAGACAATATGGTTATGCTTCACATCATGCTCCGGGAAGATCACCACCGATGTTCCCTCGTCCAGCATACGGACGGTGGTCTTGAAGGTGGACAGTAGCCGGGCATCCCGGTACACAGGGATGGTGTTGGCATTGTTGAACAGGCACACGGAGAAGGGTGTGATCACATAGGACAGGATCTTATAAAACCAATGGGTGTACTTGGGCTTTTGAGACCAGAAATCCTGAAAGGCATAGGAAGGCACTTCCTTCCAATGCATCATCTGGGAGGCACACCAGGTATAGCGCTCCATGGGCATATAAAATTCGCAGATAATCGGGCTGTTCATCTGGGTATGGTTACCCACCAGCACCACCGGCTCATCCGGCAGGTTTTCTGCGCCGCAGACCCGGGTCTTGGGATAGACCAAACGGATGATCCCCCGCAGGATCTTATATGTAAAGGTGGTTTTCTTCTGCTCCATAATGACCGATCCTTTCAGCTTCCTTTTATTGTGCCATAATATCAAAGATTTTGCAACCGGAAATGAACAAATTTTAAACTTTCCCCCAAAATGCATTTTGCCGTACTGTAGGGGAGGGTCAATGACCCTCCCGCTACCCTAACCATTCCACAGCGGTAAAAATCGAAGGTTTCGGGAAGGTCAGTGACCTTCCCCTACAATGGGGGAATTGGAAAAGTTTACCAACAAAAGACAAAAGTTTCTACTAGACAAACATACAAATTTATGCTATATTGATTTTGGAGGTGAGTATTCTATGAAAAAAATTATGATCCTATGTTTCGCTTTGGTATTACTCCTGTGTGCTTGCAGCAGCGAGACGCCCGACAAGGAGGAAACCAACCCGCCTACCTCTGTGGAGACAAACGCTCCTACGCTGACCACGGAGCCTTCGGAGATTCCGGATACCACCGAGAATACCGAGACCCCAGAGGCCACGATCCCCGAAGCAACCAATGACCCCGGCAGCACCGGAAACAGCCAGCCTGCCACCGCACCCACCGAATCGGAAGAAGAAGGCTACATTATCCATATCCCTCTGGCAGACCAATCCATCTTCTTCGGTCCTACCTATGATTCCTATTTTGTAGGTGTTGTAGGTGTTGCCACCAACTACACCATTGTGGACGAAGCCACTGACCCGGAGGGCAACCTGTGGGGCAAGCTGAAATCCGGCCGTGGTTGGGTGGATCTGACAGAGATCCGTTCCGGCAAGCGGGAAGCCCATCCCTTTACGGTGAATCTTGCGGATAAGGCCATTTACGAGGATCCCAACACCATGCATTGCTCCCAGACTAATCACGAGGCGGCCATCCAGATCGCCATTCGTCCTCTGGAAAAAATGACGAACTTTACCTTCTCCGATTATTATCTGAACGGAGAGGAATTTGAGATCGGTGAGACCTATTTCACTGCCATAGAGATGGATGAGGATACACCTTTGGTGGTGGATCTGATGTTTAACGGTGATTTCTCCATGTTCCTGATCACCTGTGTGGATGAGGAGGGCAATCCCCATAACTACCGCATCTACGAAAGCCAGAGAAATAACACCATTTGCATGGATGAGATAACCGCATAATCACACATACCCCCGGAGGCGGCCTTCGCCTCCGGGAAATTTTTGTATACGGGTATTTTGCGCTTTGCTTTTTGCGCCTTTTATGCTATACTATCATAGATATTTTGTCTTATGGAGGCGAAACTATGACTAGAAAGGGCATTCGGCAGATTTACAGTATTGTTTTGACCGTTTCTTTGATTCTGGCTGGCATCTGCTTAATGTATGCATGTTATCAGGTATATTCCACCGGCGGTGACCATCCCTACTCTGCAAAACGGGTGGCAGAGGCCTTTGCGCCCATTGCCCCTGCGGTGTATGTGGCTTTGGGTCTGTCTCTGGTGAGTTTGTTCCTGCCCAAGGAAGAACAGCGCCGTAAAATCGAAAAGAATTACGAACTGATGCTCCGGAAATTGCACCAGAAGCACGACGTATATGGCTGTGGCGACCAAAACCTGGTGCAGGCTATCGTAAATGAGCAACGCCGTCGCAAGAACAACCGGGTGATCACCTGGATTCTGCTGGGTCTGGGCTTCCTGGTGTCACTGATCTACAGCACCAATATGGAAAATATGGTGGCATCCAATTCCACCCCCAAGGTCATGCATTTCGCCCTGGTGATGGGTGCTTGCTTTGCCGTACCCTTTGGTTTCGGCATCTATAGCGCCTATGCCCACAAGGCAAGCATTTGCAAGGAATTGGAATTGATGAAGCTGGTGGCTGTGCCCAGAAGCACACCCCTGGTCATCACCAAGACCCAGCCCAAGTACATGGCTTATATCCCCTATGTGGGTATCGCTGTGGCTGTGCTGCTGATCCTGGTAGGTTATCTGGGCAACGGTCAAGCCGGTGTGCTGGCAAAGGCCGTGGAAATTTGTAAGGAATGCGTAGGAATCGGGTGAATACTATGTGGAATAAAATCAAAAAATGGCTTCCTACCAAGCGGAAGATCATGCAGCTGTATTTTGCGCTGCTGTTCAATGCCAATATTAAGGGCTATATTACCGGCGCCAACGTGTTCCAGGGCAACTCCAAGACCATGTGCGTTCCGGGTATGAACTGTTACTCCTGCCCCGGCGCAGTGGGCGCTTGTCCTTTGGGTTCTTTGCAGGGCGCATTTACCGCCGGCAAGAGTACCCTGTTCTATGTGGCAGGTATTTTGCTATTGTACGGTCTTATGTTCGGCAGAATGATCTGCGGCTGGTTCTGTCCCTTTGGTCTGATCCAGGATCTTCTGCACAAGGTCAAGACCCCCAAGGTCAAAAAGAGCCCGGTGACCCGGCTACTGTCTTACTTAAAATATGTGCTGTTGGTGTTCTTCGTGGTGATCATCCCTCTGATGTATGCCTTCAAGGACACCCCTCTGCCCGGTTTCTGTAAGTACATCTGTCCTGCCGGTACTTTCGAGGGCGGTATGCTCCAGCTTTCCCATAAGCTGGCAGGCAATATGTATTTCGGCTCTCTGGCCTACCTGTTTACCTGGAAATTCATGCTGATGGTCAGCATTCTGGTGGGCTGTATCTTTATTTTCCGTCTGTTCTGCCGTTTCATCTGCCCGCTGGGCGCATTATACGGCCTGTTTAACCGATTCTCCGTGTTTGGCATTAAGGTGGACGATTCCAAGTGTACCCAATGCGGTCTGTGTGTCAGCCATTGTAAGGTGGACATTAAAACCGTGGGTGACCAGGAATGTATCAGCTGTGGTGAATGCGCCCAGGTGTGTCCCACCAAGGCCATTATCTGGAAAGGCCCTCGCATCTTCGTGAAGGATAACGAGATCCCCCAGAAGAAGAACAAGCAGCTGATCAGCCGCAGTATCGTGGCGATCATCATGGTAGCCGCCCTGGTGGGTGTGGGCATCTATGCCTGGAAGGAAGGCCCGGAGCTGCCCTCTGATCAGCCTGCTCAGCAGACCCAGGAAGGCGAAATTCCCTATGGCACCACCGTGGGTACTGCCTGCTATGGCGCAGATCTAGCCATCGCCAACAGCGAAACCATTACCCAGGAAACCGCAGACCCCACCCAGACCGGCAAGGTCACAGTGATCAATTTCTGGGGTACATGGTGCGGCCCTTGCGTGGCAGAATTGCCCTATTTTGACCAAATCGCCACGGAGTATGCCGATTCGGTCACGGTATTTGCGGTTCACTCTCTGATCGCCAACAACACCATGGCCGCCTTCATCAAGGAGCATTATCCCCAAAGCAATCTGATCTTCCTGTCGGACTTCGGCGAGAAGAACACCAGCGAATACTATAATATGCTCACCGGCGGTGTGAATGTGGGTTATCCCTACACGGTGATTCTGGACGAAAACGGCATCATCACCCACACCTTCCTCAATTCCGTCCATTACGAGGATCTGCAGGCAGCGGTGGAAGCAAATTTAGCGAAATAAGCACCAATCCCGGGGTTTCACCCCGGGATTTTTCCATGCCTAAGCCTCCCCTGTAGGGGAGGTGCCCCGAAGGGGCGGAGGGGTGTGCAGATCTTGGTGTCCGAACACCCCTCAGTCAGCTATCGCTGACAGCTCCCCTACGAGGGGAGCCAAAAAGCCGATTTTTGACAGCTCCCCTACGAGGGGAGCCAAGTGGGCCGATGTGGGCATCGGCCCCTACACAAAACCAAGGAAATTTTTATGAATTTTACGCAATAGGGCTAGCGGTGGCATAGAAACTATGTTATAATGTTTGCGAGTATACCATTAAATAAGAGGAATACCATTATGTTAGAATTATTATCCCCTGCCGGGTCCATGGATGCCCTTCGGGCAGCTGTGCAAAATGGCGCTAATGCGGTCTATTTGGGCTGCGGCAGCTTCAATGCACGGCAAGGTGCTAAGAACTTTACCATCCAGGCGCTGGCTGAGGCTGTGAAATATTGTCATATTCGTGGTGTAGCTGTGCATCTGACCTTGAACACCCTGGTTTCTGACAAGGAAACCGATGGTGTCTGCGAGTTGATCCGCAACGCCGCCAGCTACGGTGTGGATGCTTTCATCGTCCAGGATCTGGGTGTGGTGCAGCTGTGTCAGCAGATTGCGCCCCACATTCCCGTCCATGGCTCTACCCAGATGACCATCCACTCTCTGCCCGGTGTGCAGCTTTGCGCCGCATGGGGCTTGAGCCGTGTGGTGCTGAGCCGGGAACTGAGCAAGGAGGAAATCGCCTATATCACCGCCAACTCCCCCATTGAAATTGAGGTATTCGCCCATGGCGCATTGTGCATGGGCTATTCCGGTCAATGCTACCTGTCTGCCGCCATCGGTGGTCGCTCCGGCAACCGTGGTCGCTGCGCCCAGCCCTGCCGTCAGTGCTACGGCTACGGCCGTTTCCAGAATCAGTACCCCTTGAGTCTGAAGGACAACTGCCTGGTGACCCATTTGAAGGAACTGTCCGAAATGGGTGTGGCATCCTTGAAGCTGGAAGGCCGCATGAAGCGGGCTGAGTATGTGGCGGCGGTGACAGAAGTGTATCGCCGTGCCATCGACCAGGGTCATGTGACCCAGGATATGGCCGAAAAGCTGTACACCGCCTTCAACCGTCAAGGCTTTACAGACGGTTACTATAAGGGTCAGACCGGCCCGAATATGTTTGGCTACCGGGATGAGCGTTCTGAGAATGCCACCTGGCTGAAGCAGATGCGCCAGACCTATGAGACTGTGGAAAATCCCTTAGTACCTGTGCAGTTTACGGTCACCGTTCGCAAAAATGAATTTACCTTGTCCGTGGTAGATCCGGAGGGTCATGTCTGCACGTTGCATGGTCCTGCCCCGGAGACCGCCCGTACCACTCCCATCATTGAAGAAGATCTCCAAAACCGCCTGTCCAAAACCGGCGGTACACCCTACCGCTGTGTGGGTGTGCAGGTAAATCTTGACCCGGGTCTGAGTCTGTCCGCCTCGGCGATCAACACCCTGCGCCGGGATGTTCTGAATCAGCTGACCGCCCAGCGGGCTCGGCACAACACCCCCAGCCTGGGTCGTCCTGAGAAGCTGGTGAAATACCCCGATACCCGCAGTGCGCCGGTGCTGACCGTACAGGTCACCAATCGGGAGCAGATCACCGCCAAAATGCTGAAGATGAATCCTGCGGTACTGTATGTACCTTTGCATATTCTGGCGGAAATTCCCAATTTCACCGCCCAACTGGCGCAGCATGTGAATGTGTGCGCTGTGCTGCCCCGGATCGTCCATGACGGAGAGATTTCCCAGATGACCACCCATCTGCGTACCATCCGTGCCTTGGGTGTTCGGGAAGTGCTGGTAGGCAATCTGGGCTTGATGATCCCCGCCCGGGAATGCGGTATGCGTGTGCGTGGCGATTTCGGTCTGAATCTGTATAACTCCCGTGCCATGGCCGCCGCCAGAGAGCTGGAACTGCGGTCTGCATGCTTAAGTTTTGAAATGACCCTGCCCCAGATCCGGGATCTGAACAAGGCTGTCCCCTGTGAGATCCTGTGCTACGGCAGATTGCCCCTGATGGTCACGGAGAACTGTTTGATCCGTGGCAAAACCGGTCAATGCTCCTGTCACTTAGCACCTGCCAAGCTGACGGACAAAACCGGTGCGGATTTCCCCATTATCCGGGACGGCAACAACTGCCGCAGTGTTCTGCTGAACGGCAAAAAGCTGTACTGGCTGGATCGCCGTGAGGATCTGAGCCACGTGGGTGTATGGGCAAACCGTATGTATTTCACCACCGAGAACCCCCGGGAGGTAGACCAGATCCTGGCCGCCTGGGAAAATCCCATGCCCTTCGATCCCGGCGCATGTACAAGAGGCCTGTACCTACGAGGTTTGGATTAAACGGATCGTTATGACAATCAAACTGAAAACTGATAACTAAAAACTATGGTATTTGCTATACCCGTATATTTCAATCCGTCGGCAAAGCCGACACATTCGTTTTCAGTTTTTCGTTTTCAATTTTCAACTATTCCATTTTGGAATCTGAAAGGAATGCTTTATGGCTATCATTTTGGCATCCCAGTCGCCCAGGCGGCAGGAGCTTATGGGGCTTTTCCGGAAGCCCTTCACCGTACAGGTGGCAAATATCGACGAGAGCATGGATATGCAGGCAGATCCTGCCCGGGAAGTGGCCAGAGTCAGCGCCATGAAAGCCCGTGCCGTCCAGCGCCAAAAAGGTGATATTGTGATCGCTGCGGACACCATTGTGGTCTGCGACGGTCAGATCCTTGGCAAACCCACCGATGAAGCCCACGCATTCCGGATGCTGCGGATGCTGTCGGGCAAGACCCACCAGGTCATGACCGGTCTGACCGTATTGAAAGACGAAACCATCGTGACCCACACCGAGGTCACGGATATCCGCTTCCGTCCTCTGTCTGATGCAGAGATCACGGACTATATTGCCACCAAAGACCCCATGGACAAAGCCGGAAGCTATGGCATCCAAAACGGTGCGGCTTTGTTTGTGGAGGGCATTACGGGAGACTATTTTAATGTGGTCGGTCTGCCGGTGTGCCGCCTGGGGCTTATTCTGAAAACCATGGAGGAAACGAAATGAAGTATTTTTTCACCCGACGCGTGAAGATAGTGCTGATCATTACAGTGCTATTGGCGGTGATCCTGGGTGTTCTGGGCAGCTTCACCGGCTTAGGCCTACCGAAAATGGTCGTCCAAGGTGTGCTGACTCCCATTCGTGCCGGTGTCAGTAAGCTGACCAGCAGCGCAGAGGATCTCTACGATTATATTTTCTCCTATGAGTCCATGGCCGCAGAAAATGAATCTCTCAAGCGCAAAATCTCCGAAATGGAGGATGCCGCCCGTCAAAAGGATGCCCTGTCTCAGGAAAACCAGCGGCTGCGTGCCCTTTTGGATCTGCGCACCGGTCACTACGACTACAAATTTACCGATGGCTACATTATCTCCTGGGATTCCGGAGATTGGTCCAACACCTTCACCATTAACCGTGGCTCCAGCTCCGGTATTGAAGTGAATATGTGTGCTGTCACCGCCAATGGCGAATTGGTGGGTCTGGTCAGCGAGGTTGGCCCTAATTACGCTGTGATCAAGAGCGTTTTGGACTCCTCCCTGGAAATTTCCGCCACCATTTCCGCCTCCGGCTACAATGGCATGGTCAAGGGTGGCTACACCTCCGATCTGCCCAATATGCTGCGGATGAATTATCTGGCCAGTAACGCCACCATCCACATCAACGACCAGGTGGTTACCACCGGTTCTACGGTATATCCCCGTGGCCTGGTGATCGGCAAGGTGGTGGATGCAGGCTATGACGATACCGGTGTTGCCAAGTACGCAATTCTGGAACCTGCGGTGGATATTCAGGAGCTGGCGCAAGTCTTTATTATTACCGAGTACGATGTTGAGTGAGGCTTATGGCAAAAAAGTACGAATTTAAACAGGATAAGCAAGGCACCGGATTCTGGAGTAAGCTTTATGTGACCCCGAAACAACGGCGAACCATTTTGCGGTGGGCTTTGTATGCCTTTGTGATCATGGTGCTGTCCGTGGTGCAGGATGTGATCCTGTGCCGAATCCAGATTTTCGGTGCTACCACCGATCTGGTTCCCTGCGGCATTGTGCTGATCTGTCTGGTGGAGGGTGTCCAGCGAGGATGCATCTTTGCCTTGATGGCATCTTTGTTCCACCTGTTTTCCGGTGGCGCACCGGGGGTATATTCCATGGTGTTTATTACGGTACTGGCCGTGTACGGCTCTATCTTCCGGGAATCCTTCCTGCAAGAAGGTTTCTGGGCGGCTTTGCTGTGCTGCGCCGGTGCAATGGTGCTGTATACCATGCTGAATTTTGCCATGGGACTCTTTTTGCAGCTGACCATTCCCAGCCGTGGTCTGGGCTTCCTGCTCACAGCGGTTATGACGCTGCCCATTGTCCCCATTGTGTACCCCATTTGCACGTCCATCGCCCGTCTTGGAGGTGACATATGGAAAGAATAACCCGATTCCGTGCCTATCTGCTGCTGTTCTTCTTTGTGGCAATTATCGCTATTTTTGCCTTCCGTATGTACGATCTGCAGATCATCGAAACTGACGGCAACACCTATAACGCATCCACCTTTACCACCAAAACCCGTGTCCGTGCCGCCCGTGGCGAGATTCTGGACAGAAACGGTGTGGTGCTGGTGTCCAACCGTGCCAGTTACGACCTGGTGATCAACCACTATGTGTTGCTCAGCGCAGACGGAACAAACCAATACCTCTACAACCTGATCCAGAAATGCCAGGAAGTGGGTGTGGAGTATAATGAAAGCTTCCCGGTGTCCCGGGAGCGTCCCTTCACCTATACCCTGGAGGAGTACAGTTCTGTAAAACAGGGCTATTTCCAGAAATTCCTGGCTTATATCGGTGATATTGACTCGGATATTACCGCACCTTTGCTCATTGATCAGCTTCGGGAGATCTACGACATTCCTGCCAGCTGGACAGACGACGAAGCCCGATTGGTCATCGGTCTGCGCTATGAACTTTCCCTGCGAAACTGCATCACCAGCCTGGGCAATTTCGTGTTCGTCACCGACGCTGACGACGAGGAACTGTCTGCGGTGGTGGAATTGAATATTCCCGGCATGAACCCGGAAGCCTCCACCGTCCGTGAGATCCATACGGAATATGCCGCCCATATCATTGGCTATGTGGGTGACATGACCCCGGAACAATGGAAGCAATACAAGGAAGTGGACGGCTACGAAATGGATGCCCAGATCGGTCAATCCGGTCTGGAAAAGGAATACGAAGCCTTCCTCCACGGTGTGGACGGCTGGCGAGTGGACACGGTAGATGCCAAGGGTACGCTGATCTCCTCTTACTATGAGACAGAACCCAAGGCTGGCAAGAACGTAGAATTGAGTATCGACATCAATCTGCAGATGGTTGCCGAGGATGCCCTGGCGGCTGTGACCGAAAAACTGCATTCTCAGCCCACAGGCTATAAGGGACAGGATGCCGCCGGTAGTGCGGTGGTTGTGATGAATATGCAGGGTCAGGTACTGGTCAGCGCCAGCTACCCCACCTACGATCTGAACAACTTCTCCTCCCACTACCAGGAAATTCTGGATGCCAAGGACAACCCCCTGTTTAACCGTGCCTTGATGGCAACCTATCCCCCCGGCTCTACCTACAAGCCCACCATGGTCATTGCGGGTATCGACTCCGGTGTAATCACCGCCGAATATCCCATTTACGATGCCAGCATTTATAAAAAATATGCGGGCTTTGAACCCAAATGTCTCTACTGGACCACCTACGGTATGTCCCACGGCGACGTGAATGCCATGACCGCCCTGCAGAAATCCTGTAACTACTATTTCTACTGGATAGGCGACCGCATTCGTCTGTCGGCCATGGATGCCACCGCCAAGGGCTTAGGTCTGGGTGAACCCACCGGTGTGGAATTACCGGAAAACATTGGCCACCGTGCCAACGAAGAGACCAAGGCCAAGCTCCATCCGGAGGATGGCGCATGGTATCAGGGCGACCAGATTCTGGCGGCCATTGGTCAATCGGACAACAGCTTCTCTCCCATGCAGCTTTGTGTCTATGCCACCACCCTTGCCAACCGTGGTAACCGCTACAAGGCCACCTTCCTGAATCGTGTGGTCTCTTCCGATTACTCCATGGCACTTTTGACCAGCGAGCCTGTGATCCTCAGCAGTATGGAGATCTCTGACTCTGCTTACCGGGCTTACCGGGAGGGTATGCGCATGGTTGCCCATGTACAAAGCGGCACGGCATACTCCACCTTTAAAAACTACCCCATTACCATTTGCGCCAAAACCGGCACAGCCGAAGTCACCGGTCAGCGTTCTGCAAACGGCGCATTTATCTGCTTCGCACCCTACGATGATCCCCAGATCGCCATTGCGATTTACGGCGAGAAGGCCGGTGCCGGTAGCACGCTGGCAACCGTAGCCAAGGAGATTCTGGACACCTACTTCCAGCTGGACGAGCCGGAACAGGTGGTCATCAACGAAAACCAGCTTAGCTGATGCACAACAGGAGAAACCAGATGAATATTTACGAAAAAATCATTGCCTCTGCCCAGGCACAGGCGGAAGAATTGACCGCTCTGCGTCGGGATCTGCATAAGCACGCAGAAACCGGCTGGCTGGAAATGCGCACCACCTCCATCATCGCCAGAAAGCTGACAGATCTGGGCTATGAGATTCTCCTGGGCGAGGATGTATGTCTGAAGGAAAGCCGTATGGGTGTTCCCTCCCAGAAGGTGCTGGAGGAAGCTTACCAGCGTGCCATCGACCAGGGTGCTGACCCGGAGTTTGTGGAAGCTACCCGTGGGGGTATGACCGGTGTGATCGGTATCCTCCGCTGTGGCGAAGGCCCGGTGCTGGCCATGCGCTTTGATATGGATGCGCTGGGCGTGATCGAATCGGATGAACCCGACCATTTCCCCACCGCCCAGGGCTTTGCTTCCATTAACCATGGTGCTATGCATGCCTGCGGTCATGATGGTCATACCTGCGTGGGTCTGGGTGTTGCCAAGACGCTGATGCAGATCAAGGATCAGCTTCACGGCACGATCAAGCTGATCTTCCAACCTGCGGAAGAGGGTGTCCGTGGCGCAAAATCCATTGTGGATAAGGGGCATTTAGAGGGTGTGGACTATGTGCTGGGCGCCCATGTGAGCAATCTGACCAAGAATGGCTGTGATTTAGTGCCCGGTGCGTTCGGTTCTCTGTCCACCAGTAAATACGATGTGGTGTTCCGGGGTAAATCCGCCCATGCCGGTGTAGCCCCCCAGGAAGGCAATAATGCTTTGCTGGCAGCGGCTACGGCTCTGCTGAATCTGCAGGCCATTCCCCGTAGCGGCGGCGGTGCGACCCGTATCAACGTGGGTAAGCTGGTGGGCGGCACAGGCCGTAACGTGATCGCCGATGAGGCCTTCATGGAGATCGAGGTTCGTGGCGATACCAGCGAACTGAACGAGTATATGAGCCAGTACGCTCTGCGGATCTTGGAGAATGCCGCAGCCATGCACCAATGCACCGTGGAGATCCGTCTCATGGGCGCATCCTGCTCCATTACCAGCGACAAGGCGCTGGCAGAGCGGATCGCACAGCTGAGCAAGACCCATCTGGATGTGACCGTATCCGACAATGTAATGATCAAGAGCGGCGGCAGCGAGGACTATGCTTATATGATCACCCGTGTGCAAGAACAAGGGGGACAGGGTGTGTTCATGCGCATCCATGCGGATATGGCAGGCCCTTCTCACAACCGCAGATTCGACTTTGATGAGTCCTTCATCCCCAGAGGTATTAAAATCTTCTGCGGCGCAGCCTATGACATTTTGAAATAAAAAATGATGCCATCCCGATTCACCCGGGATGGCAATTTTTATAGGCGATTTCATTCCTATCCGACTCCCCTACCGGGTAATGCTGTCAACTTAAGCCTTGTCCCCCTCTGAGAGGGGGATGTCAGCGAAGCTGACAGGGGGAGTGTCCTACACGATAAGCACCAATCCTACGACACTCCCTCAGTCAAAAATCGGCTCTTTGGCTCCCCTTGTAGGGGTAAGCGAAGCGCAGTCGGCGGTAGTGAATGACAGTCCGGTGGACTGTCAGAGCCGCCGACCGGGCTCGCCGCAGCGAGCTGTCAGCGATAGCTGACTGAGGGGTGTTTGGACACCAAGATCTGCACACCCCTCCGCCCCTTCGGGGCACCTCCCCTACAGGGGAGGCTTTGGGGACAAGGCTTAATGCCCTACAGGGGATGCTTTATAACAAAAGAAACTGTAACCATGCTGAATTTTTCCAGAAAACTTATGAATTTTCATGTCAGAATCAGATTATTCAATCATATGCCTGCTCTATTTTCTTCAGTTCATCCCAGGTATGGAGCAATGATTTCCAATCTTGAATTGGTTTCCCATCATCACCTACCCATCCCCTTTGATCAAAATAAGACCAAAAATCTACAGCGGATACATAGGTTAACCTCTGCTCCTGGCAATAGGCATCAATGGCCACCACCGTGGGGTTTCCATTTTTGTCCACATGCAGATTAGGAGTACGAGTAGGATTCTGAGTATGATTATGATTATGACTATGATTATGATTACGATTATGAGTATGAGTATGAGGGGTATTTCGCTCCATTTCGGTGCATTCCGGTGCATTTCGCTGCATTTCGGTGCATTCCGGTGTCCCTTGTGTACTCTCCTCTGCCATAGTATCTGGTTCCGTATGCGTTGCCAAGATGCCGTTAGCCTTATTTATGGCGCAAACCTCCCGATAACGGTCTAATTGGGTCTTGAGTACACCAAACATCAATTCCACCGCAAAATCATCCCCATCATAGACAGCTCCATAAAACCGATAACCAAAGGCTGCCCGCATCAATGCGCCAAACTGGGCATCGGTCAATTTTTCTGTGCTCATATATACATCCGGAAATAACACCAAGGTGTCCTGCTTTCTTCTGGCCATAAAATCCTCCTTAGGTAATGCAAAATGCAGAATGCAAAATGCAAAATTGATGTATCGCCTTTGGCGATGATTTGAAATAAATTTTCGAAGCAATTATGCATTTTTTCTTTATTATAACATGCCAAAAGTCTGTTTTTTTCCCACCTTGTAATGACCTTGTAAATTGAGAAAAGAAAAAGCCCGAAAACCCTTGCCAATCAAGGACTTCCGGACTTTTCCATTTTTTTCGTTTCAGAGAACATTTTCAAAAATTACCCCTAAATTTTCCCCATTTTTGCCAAAAGGTACCGCATTGGTCCCATGGAATCTGGGAATGAATAATGAATAATGAAATCGCTTCGCTGATGAATAATGAATAATTGTGGTGTCGGCCATGCCGACGGATTTAAAATCATGCCGCCTTGCGGCATACCTTAATTATTCACTATTCAATATTCATCATTCATGATTTATTGTTTTAGGTGCGGTAGACGGGAGGGGTAAACCCCTCCCCTACGATGTGGCGAAATTATATGGATGTATCCCGACAAAAATCCGGTGGGAAGCATTTCCCACCGGACCATTATTTTGCATTCCCTTACAGGGGAGATTGCTTGATTTTTGCGTAGCGGCGGGGGTATTGGGCAGGCGTGGGCGCAACCTTGCGAAGCACGATCACCGTATGGGCTGTGCCGTCGGCAGGGAACTGCTGTACCTTTTCCAGCTTCAAGCCCAGCTTTTTGATGGCGGTCTTGGCTTCGTCCAATTCCTCCTGGGCCGCTGTACCCTTCATAGCCAGCACCGCGCCGCCTACTTTTACATAGGGGGCTGTCAGTTCCAGCAAAATATTCAATCTTGCCACAGCACGGCTGGTAGCAAAATCATATTGCTCACGACGGGTGGCAACTGCCTCCTCCGCACGGGCGGTGACACACTCAGCCTCCACACCCAGCTGGGGCAGAATGGTTTCCAGCCATGTCATCCGCTTTCCCAGAGAATCCAGAAGCGTCAGCTTGGCTTCCGGGCAGGCGATCTTCACCGGCACACCGGGAAAACCTGCGCCGCAACCCACATCGATCACGGTCTTGCCCTTCAGATCCTGCAAGGTCAGCAAGCTGATGCTGTCCAGCAGGTGAAGCTTTGCCACCTGGGCAGGCTCTGTAATAGCGGTCAGATTCATGACCTTGTTCTGCTCTACCACTGCATGACCGAAATCACACAGCTTCTGCCGAGTCTCCCCGGACAATTCCAGCCCCAATCGGGGCAAACCCTCACAGAGGGCTTCCAACATTTCACTCATGGATCAACCTGCAGGTGTAGTAGGTGTGGTGGGATTGGCCGCAGCCGCTTCATTCTTTGCCACAATACCGATCTTATCGGTGGGGTTCACGATCTCAGCCAAACGGGGATCGCTCTCATCCAGAGGATCAAACAGCAAAATCTTATCCTCTGCCTGCTCCTCCTGCTGCTTGGGCAGGATCACAGATTGAATGTGCCAGTTCACCAGCAGATCCACGGTCTTGCTTTCCACCTGGCTGCCCTTCTCGCCCAGGAAATCCGCATAATCATCCATATCGGACTTCACCTGGCTGGACATGGCAGATTTCACACGCTTGTAGGCAGCACGACCTTCCGATGAAGTGTCCGCGGCCAGAGCCTTATAGCAATAACGGTATGCCAGCAATGCGCCGGAATACTGGAAATTCACATCATCATTGGCAGCGCAGGCCATATAGGCCGCAAAGTTAGCATCGCACTCACGGGTGATGCTCATGCGCTTTGCCATTTCCTTACACATGGCATAGGGCATAGCCACCGCAGGTACATTGGGATTCACAGCCGCCTCACCGGTCAGACCCACGGTTTTACCGGTAATGCCCTTCTCCGTATAATACTCTGCCCAGCCCAGCTCCTTAACAGGGGCGGTAGAACCGGCAAACACAGGATAGTGATCCCGCTTCACCAGATTCTGGAAGCCATTGGCGGCCTGTTTTGCTTGGGTAGCAAATTTCACGGCCTTCACCGTACCCAAACTGGTGCGCTCCACCTTGCCGGACAATGCAGATGCCTGCTCCAGATAATAGGTAGCCGCATTTTCCAGGGCGGTCAGGGAAGAATCGTAGCTGGTGATCCGCATATCTTCAGCAATGGAACTGTTGTACTGGTTCAGACCGTACAGGCCGTTGCTCAGGAAGTTCACAATGGCCACAGCCGCCAGCACCCAACCCAGCATCTGCACAGGATTCCAGCGCAATGCCACCATCAGCACAATACCGGCAAGCAACGCCAGAATGCCAAACAGGAACAGCACCTGCCATACGCAGAACTCCATACCGCCGCTCCAATCAGCCAAACCGGATTGCAGCACACGGGTCATGTAGGGGTAGGTCATATCCAGCAGCTTGGTATGGGCCGCCGCAAACTGGCTCAGCGCCCAGCTGAAAACAGCGAAGATCAGCGCAACCAGGTAACCTCTCCAATATTTCAATAGAATACGCCTCCTTACAGAAATCCCCTTTACAGGGACATGAGAGCTTCTTTTGATGTAATTTTATGGCATACATACCTTAACAGCTTATAGTATAACACAGATTTCGTCATTTGTCTCCCCCTAAATGATAAATTTTTTATGTACAGGGGAAATTCGCCCCTGAAAACTCCGGATTTTGTAACCTGTGTCAATTCTTTTCTTGAAAAGTTTGGTATTTTATTCAATTCAACCACTTTACAAGCAAAAAAAGTTATAGTATAATGATTCAGCGTGGGTTTATAACAAACCCGAGAAAAATAAATAGGCCGCACATGCGGCTAAAAATGGAGGAAATCACCATGTCTGTAAAAGTTGCTATTAACGGTTTTGGTCGTATCGGCCGTCTGGCTTTCCGTCAGATGTTCGGCGCAGAGGGCTTCGAGGTTGTTGCTATCAACGATCTGACCTCTCCCGCTATGCTGGCTCACCTGCTGAAGTATGACTCCACTCAGGGTGCATACGCAGCTCCCTTCGGCACTCACACTGTCGAGGCTGGCGAGGACAACATTGTTGTCGACGGCAAGAAGATCACCATCTATGCTAAGG
>JAFYVL010000084.1 GCA_017549125.1 Oscillospiraceae bacterium
AATACTCTTGCGGAAAGAAAAATGCTTTCTTCGGAAAGTGTTGGACTTTCCAAAGAAAGCGAAGTTCACTTATAAAAGTGAGCGCAAGAAAAGGAGAGATTGATTATGAAGAGCAACAACAGTATCAATGTTCCCGGCGCAAAGCAGGCTATGGAGCAGTTCAAGATGCAGGCTGCTTCCGAGGTCGGTGTTAACCTGACCAACGGTTACAACGGTCACCTGACCTCCCGTGAGGCCGGCTCCGTGGGCGGCCAGATGGTCAAGAAGAATTGTTCCATACGAACTATGAGATTTGATCGTCATAACCGTATTGCCGTGGGCCATTCCCAGTCTGTGCAATACATAGCAGGAATCGAAATCTAGCAAATCATTTTGTTTTTGCCTAATGCTTCCACACTGGACCATGATTTACAAAAATGCCAGATGGTTTCTACCATCTGGCATTTTTATTGCCTTTTGCTAAATTTGGAGTATAATGGATATAGAGTCGAAAAAACGCGAAAAGGACGGTGACAAAATGGACGCTTTAACAGAGAATGCAATGAACACTTGCGAGCCTGCCACAGACAAGGAACTTACGGATGTAATTTGGGACATCACACAAGGTTTTTTGGGACAGGCTAAACGGCTTAAAAGGATTACCCATAAGATTTCTGCAAGCTGTATTCCGTGGTCTTCTATAACTACCCTGAGCATTCTAGGAAATGCAGATAGTCGATGTAATGATACATTGAGGGAAGCTGGGATGAGACATGGCATATATATTAATCTCACTTCAGATCGGCTAGTATTAATTCATCCCTCAAAGGACTCTCTCCTACAGTATGCAAAGCAGTTAGGGAGTTTGAAAGCTCTGGAATTGCATAATATCCAGCTTCCACGCTTGGATATCACTTTCTTCCCTGCCCTTCAACGATTTTGGGTGTGGAATAACGAAGTTGTATCAACCATTCACGGTTTGACCCAAGCGACTTATCTGACCGATTTAAGACTTTTTTCGTGCAGTAATCTCACCCAGTTGCCTGAACTAGAAAAGCTGACACAGCTTAGAATGTTGGTTCTTTCAAAGTGCGGCTTTGAACAGCTGCCTGGTCTGGAACACTTGACACAGCTTACGCTGCTGTCACTTTCTCAATGTAACAATCTTACTCAGTTGTCCACCCTAGATAATTTTACACAGCTAACTAAACTAATTCTGTGCGGATGCAATGCTCTCACGAAAATACCCTCTCTGGACAATTTGACGCAACTGGTTGAATTAACTCTTAGCAAGTACAGCGACATTACTCAAATGCCTTCGCTTGAAAATCAAACACAGTTAGCAGAGCTGGATCTTTCTAGCTGTAGTAGTCTCAGAGAACTTCCTGCAGGAATTCGTAATATGAGGTTGCTTCGCAAACTCGATCTGCAGGATCTAAATCTCCAGGACTTACCGGACTGGCTTCCTGAAATTGCAGAACACTTTTCTTTAAGTTCAGACGATGAGGAAAAAGGGCAAAACAAAGCCATCGTTTATTTACACGGTACAAACATAGAAGCCATCCAGGATATGTCAATCTTTGAGCAGCCCTTCGAATTAGTAGTTAAATGGTTTGAGGAACGCAAGCTCGGTAGAACACAACCGCTGAATGAGATCAAGGTAGTATTTCTAGGCGACGGAGAAGCGGGCAAATCCCACACTATCGCACGCCTAATGAACGATGGAGGAGACCCTGATTATCAGCTTTTTGATGGCAAGTCCACCCCAGGTATCGTCATCCGAAACAAGGAATATGATATGGATGGTCGAAGAATACAAATTCATTACTGGGATTTTGGTGGGCAGGAGATTATGCACTCTATGCACCGTATTTTCCTAACTGGACGAACTATGTATGTGGTACTACTTAACGCTCGTGATGATACCCAAGGTGATCGGGCTCGGTACTGGCTTCACAATGTGAAAAGTTTTGCCCCAAACTCACCTGTCCTACTGGTACTTAACAAGATTGACCAAAATGAAAACGCATCCGTCGACGAAATAGATCTCCGAGGCAGATACGGAAAGCTGACACAAGTGGTTAAGTTGTCTGCACTGAATTTTGACCAGGAAGAATTCACATCTGTATTTACGAAGGTTCTTCTTGAAGAAATTAAAAATACTGGCTTCTTGGATGCCCAATGGCCCACATCATGGATGCAGGTCAAACAGAGACTAGAAGACATGACCAGTCACTACATTTTGGGAGATAATTATCAAGCTATCTGCAAAGAATGTTTGGTGGATGACAATCAAAAGAATCTACTACATTGGTTTAATGATCTAGGCATTAGTTTTTGTTGTTGCGATGAGGAAGATTATGCATTGGAGGATTATGTAATTCTCCGCCCCGATTGGATTACTAATGCACTGTACATTATCCTGTTCAACAAATTGGACGGCGCACACAACGGTTTAGTCCCACATAAAACCATCTATAGCCTCCTCAAATCCGCGCATAACACTCCGGAAGTTCGTTGCACCTTGCCCCATGCAAAGTATAATAACAGCGACATTCAGTATGTTTTGGGCGTTATGAGAAAATTTAATCTCTCCTTCACCGATGGAAACGAAAATGAATTCATTCCTATGCTTTGCCAGCAAAATTCTACTGTCGATGTGCAGTATTATCGCAGAGATGCCGATACGCTGGAATTTATTATGGAATTTGACTATCTGCCCAACAACCTGTTGCATCGGCTTATGGTGGACCGGCATACCGAACTAGATATGGATAATGTCTGGCGTACTGGTGCGAAATTTCAGGTTCAAGAGCTGGGGTTTAGTGCCGTTGTGGTCATCGATGGTAATACGCTTTGTTTTTGGATCCGTCACACGAATCCTATGCACCGTCCCAACACATATCTAACTATGCTAAAAGCTAATGTAGATCGCATCGTAGAAAAAATGGGGCTAAAAGCTCCTTCAAATCGATTAATCTATAAACTTGATGGTGAACAAGATGTCTTTGATTTGGAAACATTAAAGGCCATGCAAGAAACAGGTCAGACGCAAGCATTCTCGATGACCTGGCGTAGAATGATTCCTATTGTAGACATCCTAAACCAATCTGCCCCTGATAGTCTTAACGATGAGAAGAAGCTTCTAGATGCCATCAAACGGTCCTGCCGAAACATTCAAGGAGAACCAGATTATCGACTAATGGAAAACGGGCAAGGCATGGAGGATAAGCGAAATAGACGCATACGTGACGATCTGTTTGGTTGGGGATATAACATCCAAGATCAAAGTCAGCGTGGGCGCAGTGGAAGCGGCGGTAGTATTGGCGAATTGGACCTTTTACTCCATAATGACAAACGAGAACTCTGGACGACCATTGAAGCATTGCGTGTCTCTAATGGCACAAAGGCCACATGGAACGAACATCTAGAGAAACTGATAGGCAACTATAACTTCTTCGGTGCTCCATTCCTGTATCTTCTAACCTATGTGGATGCTGATCCAACGGCTTTTGGGCGAATCTGGACTGGATATCAGAAACACATCAAGCAATACAATCCTGGTCGGTTTACTTATTCCACTAATTCTTTTGTTGACCTAAACGATACTGGTAATCCTCAATACATAAAGTGTGCAAAGTGTCAGTATTCTTGCGGTGGAGATCCAATCACAGTCTACCACATTTTCGTTCGAATCCCTACTCAGGATGAATAACCTCAAAACGCCGGAGGGGTATTACACTCCTCTGGTGTTTAGCTGTCATAGACAAAATGACCTAGCAATATTTTATGCATAGTGTGGCTACGCAGTTAAACTGTATACAAGACCATGCTTTCTGCGCCTAAAAACACAGCACATATTTTTTATGACAGACTATCTATTGATGTCCCACTATGATTCCATTAATCAGAATGTCCGCCAGCAAAGGGTCCGCATAAATTCCGCAATCTCACCATTGTCCCGGTCTTCGTAATAGGCAACCAAAAGGCGTTTAAATTCCGGCACATGCTCTTGAGGAATTACCAGTAGGCCTTGCCCCTTGGTGATCATATAGCGATTCGCAAAGATCACAGAAGCACGCTTGTTGCCATCATTGAAGATCTGGGTTTTCATGCAATACAGGCATAGGGCAATGGCCGTGTCCACCGCATCAACGCTTTCGTGAATAATAGCATCGATGTTTTCTTTGACGATACTCTCAATGGGCAGCGGAGGAATATAGCTTGTGCCTCCAATGGTAACCGGCACACCTCGGATACGGCCACCGTCGGAATAGAAGCCTTCGTTTACCAACTTGGCAATGTGGCAAAGAATATGGTAGTCCGTACCATAACTTAGAACATCCTTATCCAGTATAAATTCCCAGGCATGCTTCAGGTTCAAAATTTTCTGCACGTCGGTGGCCTTCACACCGGACACAATGCCATTATCAATAATATCCTCTGTTTGGGGAAAGGTTGTGGCAACACCTTCCAAAACCGCTTGGTCATAGATATTGGCTTTCATATTGGCTCGGGCAAAATCCAAATTCAGCATGACCCGAGGGGATAGTTTCGTCTCCTCGTAGCCCAATGTGGCCAATTCCCGCTCCACCTTCCGGAGTTGCTTTCGCAATTCCCTGGCTTCTTTAGAATTACGAAGCAAAAGCTGATACAGTTCATCGGTATAAGAATCCACATAGGTAGAGGTCACCCGACTACCCACCCGCTTGCGCATATATAGATACTTCTGCCCATCCCGATCTTTGATCTCAGGTGTACCTTCATAAGGAATTAAGTTTAACCGAGCCTGATAATCCGCTTTTTGATGCAGCAACTCTTGAACCTTAGAATAAGTGTTTTCCATTACAATCCCTCCTTGGGGAACATTTTCATATTTATTATACCGTATTGTTCCCCAATTGTAAACATGGAATTTTTAAAAAATCTAAACCGTTCAAAGCTGTTCCTTTGGGATGTTTTCCGGGTTCTACCATCAATACTGTGATTTCTTTCTGTGTCATATCATAACCTCCAAAACAGTAATAGCCAGGTGGTAGCTACCACCCGGCTAAGGTTATGATATATATTTATGATTTATAGAATTGCGCTGATGTTCCTCGCGCAAGCCGTTATCACTGTATAGCTTCAAACATCCCGGCAAGCTTTTTAGCGGCATTGGCCAGATTGCAGACACCCTCAAAAACAGTATCCTGGTTGAAGTCTGCCAGGTAGTTTACAGCCTCCAGGGTAAACCATCCGGAATAGTCAATATCCTTCAGCGCCTTCACCACCGCATCAAAATCGATCTGCATGGAGAAGGGAATTGCATGGGAATCGTGGATTTGGTCGTTATCATGGATATGAAGCGCCTGCAGATGATGACCCAGTGCGTGGATCATCTTCACTGCGCCGTCGCCGGAGCCTTCCATTTCCGCATGACCAAGATCCAGGCAAGCAACGAAATAATCGTCGTTGACCGCCTCCATATGTTTACAGAAGCTGTCTGCCGTTGCGCAGGCTGCGAAACAGGACCGGGGCTCTCCCTGATTCCAGTTCCACATATTCTCCGTGGCAATCTTCACGCCGCATTCCTTGGCAAAGGGCAGCAGTTCAAAATACAGTTCCGCATTCTTTTCCGGTGTATGGTGGTTGCTGGGATGGATGATGCAAATCTCACCACCGGCTTCTGCGGTGCATTCAATAGAACGCTTCATGTAAGAACGAACACCGGGGACATCTGTGGGGAAAGGTGCATGGGACTGGTTGCACACAATACCGTTATCCAAGCCGATCTGCTTCAATTCCCGGGCAAATTTCAGATATTCGTTGGTACGCAGAGGGTGGTTGGATTCCAGGATAATATCCTCAGGCCACTGATACCGACACATATCGAACAGAGAAAAATCCCAGCCATCGAAGCCCGCCTTGGCGCACAGCTCCACAGCTTTATGTTCTCCCACATGTTTGGCAATGGATTCAATTTCCGTTGAAATCTTCATAGAATCCTCCTCTCGTAAGTCATTTAGTAATTTGGCTTACCAGATTATAGTCGTTAGTCAGAATTGTATCGATGCCCATGTCCAGGAATTGCTTGGCTTCCTGAGGGTCATCGGACCAGAACACATTACAGATAATGCCGTTGGCATGGGCTTTGTCGATCATTGCCTGGTCAAAATGGGGCTTACACAGCTGGATTTTCTTGCAACCATAACGTAAGGCACGCTCTACCATCCCCCAAGGATCATCTCCTGCGCCTACGCATCGAGTAATATCCGGTGCCATCTCCTGCAAAGCCGCCAGAACGCCATCATGACCGCACATAAAGTACACATGCTTTTCGCAATCATAAGCCCGTACCAGGTCAATGATCTTTTGCAGATGATTGCGATCTACAGGGGCATCATTACCATAGGTTTTGATATGGATATTCATAACGGTGTGGCAGGAGAATTTCTTCAAAATCTCCTCAAAGGTCAAAATCTTCATACCCTTGAACTTTTCGCCGAATTTTGAACCAAAATCATACTGGCGAAGCTGTTCCAGGGTCAGATCCAGCACAAAACCTTTTTCGCCTGTGAGTCGTTCCAAATTCAAATCATGGCAGGAGATAATCTCTCCGTCTTTGGTGGGCCACAGATCGAACTCGATCTCCTGAGCACCCATGGCCACCGCCGCGCCGAAGGCCGGCATACTATTTTCCGGTGCAACCGCATTGAAACCTCTGTGTGCGCAAATACGGGGATAGGGCATCCATTCGTCGGTCTGTGCAATAGCGCTGCCAGCGGGTCGGTATTTCCAAGGGCGTCTTCCCTTTTCAATATATTCATAGTGCGCAGCAGGGGGATTGCCAAAGCCTGCGGGCTTATAATATTTCTGATTCACATCAATTTCCGCTGTTGCCAGACCAATGCGGCTTTCCATGGATGCCAGCACCTGTCCGTCCGGAGCTATGATAACACTACCGCCACCCACATTGGAATTTTCGTCCATAGACACAGAGGAACGCAGCACATAGGTATTGGTATTGTATGCCAAAAACTGGGAGGAAAATGTTAAATAACGGTGGGTATCGCTTCTTTGGTGGCTGCAACCGATAATAATATCCAAATTCTTCCGTGCCATATTTGCATACATCTCATAAAAATAAAAGTCATAGCAGGTCAGAAACCCAAAGCGAATACCTTCCATTTCCACCACCGTGGGCTGGGAATATTCGAAGGAATAGCTACTATCCAAGGTGGGATTTGCCACCTCACCGGGGGTCAGGTGCTGTTTATGGTACATACCTGCCACATTGCCTTTACGATCGAAGGCATAGGTAGTGTTACGCAAACCCTCCGCATGAATGCTTCTGGCATTGACGAACACCATAGCATTGCACCGTTTGGCCGTTTCTGAAACCGTCTGTAAAAGTTTTTTATTAAACATCTCTACACTTGCTAATGCCAATTCCGGTGTTTTGGCAAGGCAAGGGGTATCCGCAGACTCGGGCAGCACAATGATATCCATACTCTCATCGCATTGTACCAGTAGTTCCAGCTGCTTGTCAAATAATTCCTGGGAACGACTATAATCTGTAGAATACTCTGGCTGAATGATACATACTTTCATTTTAATGCAAATCCTCCTTCTTGCTACACAACTTCATAGAAACAGGGGCGCTCCAGAGGGTGATTGTTGGGGCTGTGCAGAGCAAAATACTGCTGCACAGTTCCGTACAACCGTGTACATGGTGTAACACATTTAATCCAAACGCATCAGCAATTCCAAAACGCGGGTTGCGCAGATCTCCAGATCTTTGCGAGTGATCAACCCTTCTTTCAGGTTTGCCTGCAAGCGCTTGGGATTTCCATTGGGCATACGCAGGTCATTACCTGCCTGCACCTCTCTGTAATGCTCCGCCAAGTTATCCCAGTCAGTCATTACAAGGCCGTCAAAGCCCCATTCCTCCCGGAGAATACCCTGGATAAGTTCTGCATTTTCAGAGGTGTAAATGCCGTTGAGTAGATTGTAGGCGGTCATCACAGACCACACACTGCTCTCCTTGACCACGATCTCAAAGCCCTTCAGGTAGATCTCACGCAAGGCACGTTCACTGACTCGGGAATCGCTCTTTTTCCGGTTGGTCTCCTTGTTGTTACAGCAGAAATGCTTCACACAGGCGGAGATATTACAGGACTGTACACCCCGAACCATAGCCGCTGCCAGCTTGCCGGACACCAGAGGATCTTCGGAATAATACTCAAAGTTTCTGCCGCACAGGGGGCTTCTGTGAATATTGATAGCCGGTGCTAGCCATACGCCGAAGTTATTTTCCTTGACCTCCAAGGCCGCCGCACGACCGATCTCATACATCAGCTCCGCATTCCAGGTACAGGCAAGCAGGGTCGCCACAGGCCATGCGGTGGTTTTTACACCACGGTCCTCATTGATACGCAGGCCCGCAGGTCCGTCTGCAGTCATAACCGCAGGCACACCGCTGCAATACAAGCCGCCAATACCACGGGTATCGGCACAGCCCTGATTAGGTGCGCCGCCCAGCAGAGTGATCAATTCATCGTCGGATTGCTCCGCCACAAATTCTGCAACGCTGATCTCGCCTCTGCCCACTTTATTAAAATGAGTCTTTTCTTCCGGTAGCTTTACGCCATTGGCATCCGGCAAAATATGCTGGGCATTCCAGCGGTTCTTTTCAGGCCAGTTTTCATTCATGTAAACCGGTGTATATTCGCTGGTGGTCATGGGTGCATAACTACCGTCTGCCAGCATACGTTTGGATAATTTCTTTGGCACACAACGGTTTTGCAGTTGCTGCACTACCTGTTCTTGCAGATTGTGGTAGCAATAGACCGTGTTCAGATCCCGAACACTATTGCCTACATGGAGAATATAATCGCCTGCAGGCAATACATAGGCTGCTAATGCCTCATCATATACCGCCAGGTCCTCTACATTAACTGCGATCTCCAGTTGTTGCGACTGACCAGGCTGTAACAGCTGTGTCTTCTGGAACGCACGCAGTTCATACTTAGGCACAGGCAAACGGCATTGGGGCATGCTGCTGTATACCTGCAACACTTCCTTGCCGGCATAAGCGCCCACATTTGTAACCTGAACATTCATAACAACCGATCCCTGTACCAGCTGGCAACCCAGAGGCTCAATGGCAAATTCCGTATAGGACAGACCAAAACCAAAGGGATAGTTCACCTTTTGCGCTGCGCCGGGAATGGTCTCAAAATAGCGGTAGCCTACAAAAACATCATCGGTGTATTCTACATAGTCATCGGACTCGTTGAAATTGTAAGAAGAGGGATAATCGGCAAATGCCGCCGCAAAAGTATCTGTCAGCTTACCGGAGGGATTCACATCACCGCAGAGGATATCTGCCTCAGCCAATGCACCCTCCATACCGCCCTGCCATGCCAGCAGAATGGATTTGATATTGGGCTGGCTATTACACCAGGAGGTATCCACCATGCCGCCCACATTCAAAACCACCACGACGTTTTGGAATTTAGCGCATACATCGGCTACCATCTTCTGTTCCTGGGTGGACAGATAGAAATCGCCATCGTTAGGCTCGCCCTTACGATCCCAGTTTTCCCCGGAGAAACGGCAAATGCTTATAATTGCAACATCACATTCTGCCGCCGCACGATCCAGCAAAAGCGCGGGAATTTCCGGTTCTACTGTGTAGCCGGGTTTCTTGCCGTCTTTCCGTTGCTGCGCCACATTTTCCCGGTAGAAATCATGCAGCTGGCTAAACACCTGGGTTTTGCCCTCCTGCTCTTTCATTTCCATAGCGTTGCACAGGTCGCGGACATATTTGACGGTCACATCACCACTGCCACCGCCGCCCTTCACATAGTCTACGCTGGCTTTACCGAACAGCGCAACCTTCTTATCCTTTTTCAGGGGTAACAGCTGATCTTCATTTTTCAGCAGCACCATACCCTCTGCCGCCGCTTTTCGGGACAGATCAATATGTGCCTGGCATCCGGTAATGATGCTGCCATTTTCACCCAAGGGCAGCAGCGGATAATATCGAAATCGTTGCCATTTAGCCATTAGTCTTCCTCCAAAATACTGCAACCTCATAAGGTTCGTATTTTTTATCGTTTTTCTTTTTCCTTCCGTAATTGGAAAGCAAAATTTCACCACAGGCATCCGGAATATCCAGTTCCT
Source organism: Oscillospiraceae bacterium (assembly GCA_017549125.1). Taxonomy (GTDB): domain Bacteria; phylum Bacillota; class Clostridia; order Oscillospirales; family Oscillospiraceae; genus Faecousia. Next base: position 10,150 of record JAFYVL010000084.1, read on the forward strand.
GCGCTTTTTCAAAATTACAAACCACCGTGATCTGTTCATCACCGGCTGTTCTTGTATAGGCGCAATAAGAGGCATCTCTGAGTGCCAAAGGCTCAAAGCTGCCCACACGCAGGGCCGTATGGGTCTTTCGCAAGTGCAGTACATCCCGGTAAAACCGCCATACAGACTTTTCAGACCCCAAATCTGCTTCTAAATTACAGCTTTTATAATCACTATGGACAGGTATCCAGGGTTTCCCGGTAGTAAAGCCACCATTTTCCTGACCGCTCCAACAGAAGGGGCGTCTGGTATTGTCCCGACTACCAAAATTGATCTTATCCAATGCCTGGACCGAACTCATGGTTTCGCACAACTGCCGGTACATATTCAAACTTTCGATATCATCAAATTCTTTAATGGTATCGTAATGGGGGTTGAACATACCCAGTTCCTGCCCCTGATACATAAAGCACACACCACGCATTAGGTACATCATCGCAGCGATACAGGTGGCCGATTCATAGGGATATTCTTTGCTTCCCAGCCGTTCCAGCATCCAACCGTTATCATGGTTGTCTGTAAACAAAGAGATCAGCAGATCTTGCTCCTCCATTGTTTTGACCCAATAGCGCATACAGTTCCATAGTTGGGTTAAGCTGCCTTTTGCAGGGGTAAATTTATCCTCTCTTCCGTAGTTCAGATGTCCAAACTGGAACAGGGTAGAAAGTTCCTGTCGGTCCTGATGAATATGTCGATGAATCTCATCCAGTTCTCCTGTCCAGCACTCACCTACCGTAAATAGATGGGCAGTTTTTTCTCTACTGAACAGCGCCTGAATAAACTCATGCAACCGAGGACCAAAGCAATTACGATTTCCTTCAAAATCCTTAGAGATCTGGTCGATCACATCGATGCGGAAACCGTCCACACCCATATCCACCCAAAAATCCACCACATCCTGCATACCCTTGACCACACCGGGTTCATTCCAGTTTAGGTCCGGCTGCTGAGGAGTATAGGAATGGAGATAGTATTGCCCTCTTGTTTCATCAAAGGCATAGGCTGTGCCACCAAACATACTTTCCCAGTCATTGGGCGGAGTATCGAACCAGTAATAGTAATTGCTATAGGGATTATCCCTGGATTTTCTGGATTCCTGGAACCAAGTGTGCTCATAGGAGGTATGATTGGGTACCAAATCCAAAATCAGTTTCATATCTCGTTTATGCATCTCATCGATAAGCCGGCGCATATCCGCCATGGTACCGAATTCGTCCATGATATCCCGGTAATCTGCCACATCGTAGCCATTATCAAAATTGGGACTTTTGAAGCAGGGACCCAGCCAAACGGCATTGATCCCTAGTTCCTTCAAATAATCCAATTTCTCAATCACACCGGGCAAATCGCCGATTCCGTCTCCGTTGGCATCAAAAAAGCTGCGAGGATATATCTGATAGATATTCCAGCCTAAAAAGTTTTTATGCTTTTCATTTAACATACGCAATCTCTTTTCACAAGGTATTCAAGGTAGACAGCAAGAGGTACCACAGCCCTCCGTAATACTGTCACCCAAAAAGGCGACCTTTTTCCCTTGTAGTTCCATAATTTCCTTACATCTCAATGGCTGCTTTTGCTTCCATGGCTTTTTTCAGCCAGTCATAGACCTCCTGGGAGAATTTCTTTTCACGTCCATAGGTATACAGACCGTTTTTCTCCTGCTCCACATCGTAAAGCTGGGTATAACACAGACCGCAAATATTGGGGTTATCAAGCAGAACGCGGGTCAAGCCTATATAACGCTCTACGAATTCCTCCACAGTTTCCGGCGCATTGCCATAGCCCCAACCCTTGCCGCCCTCCGGGTTCCACAAAATACCACCGTACTCGGTGACCATGTAGGGCTGTCCCACATGGCTGTGGCGTTTGGGATAGGGATTATAGGCATCACCGCCGTTTTTAAAGGCCTCATGGTGCTCTGCAAATTTCTCCACATTCTGCTCATAGTCGTGGACATCAAAAATATCCGTAGCCACATGGTAGTGACCGCTGGTATCAATACAGGGACGGGTGGTATCGATATTCTTAGTGGTGTAATAAATTGCCCGGAGAACATCGTCGCATTGCTTCCGTCCGTCTCTGTCCCAAGTCTCATTGAAGGGGCACCAGCACACCAATGCTGGGGAATTAAAGTCTCGTTTCAGCACATCCATCCAGGGCTTCAGCAAAGAATGGACAGCCTCCGGTCTACAAATATCCAGACCCCAGTTGCCATACTCTCCCCAGATCATATAGCCCAGCTTATCCGCCCAGTACAAATAGCGGCGTTCAAAGACTTTTTCATGCATACGGGCAGCATTGAAACCCAAAGCCATAGACAGTTCAATATCTTTCTTCAATGCCTCATCAGAGGGTGCAGTATAAATGCCGTCGGGATAATAGCCCTGATCCAGCACCAAACGCTGGAACACAGGCTTGCCGTTGATCAGCACCGCATTTTTGGCCAGGGTCACACTCCGCAGGCCAAAATAGCCTTCCACATGATCCTGGGAACCATTGTCAAAGGTGCAGTCAAAGGCAATGTCGTACAATTCCGGCTTGCCCGGCTCCCACAAATATTTTTCCGCCAATGGTACGGTGAAGCTGACGGTATTGCTGCCTAAATTCAGCCGGGCATTGCCCATTTCCTTACCGGCATGGGTAATTTTTGTATTCAGCTTGCCGGGGCATATCTCTCCTGCAAAGCGAATCTGGAAATTGACGGCACAGTTGTCAGGATCCGGAATACAGCGGTAGCTTTCTATGTAGGTCTGGGGGACAAATTCCATCCATACGGTCTGCCAGATACCGGAATTTCGGGTATAGTCGCAACCATGGGACCAGACCATTTCCGATTGCTTACCACGGGGCTGCATGGGGTTGCGAACATCGTTCTCCACATACAGCACCAAGGTATTTTCACCGGGTTTTGCCCAGCGGGTCACATCATAGCTAAAAGGCGTATAGCCGCCCATATGGACACCCAGACTATGATCGTTAAACCACACCTGTGCCATATAGTTGACCGCCTCAAAATGCAACAGGCAACGACCACTCAACTCTTCTTGTGTCAAAGTTACATTTCTTCTGTACCATACAGCCCCGATAAAATCTTTATATTCCACACCGGACAATTTGCTCTCTACGCAAAAAGGCACACAAATCGTTCCGCTGAGTTCTTTCTTCTGCATATCCAAATGCCGACCGGAACGACCGTGGTCAAACTGAAACTGCCATGTGCCGTTTAAGTTTTTCCAGTCGGAACGCACCATTTGGGGACGGGGATACTCGTTTCTAGGGATCATCACTACTCTCCTATTCCTCATCATTCCTTCTCCCAGCCGCCTGTCATAGGCGGCTGGGAGTCACTTTAAGCATTGTTTTTCTTTTTCTTGCGTTTTACCAACACCAAGATCAAAACTGCAGATACCATGACAGCACCGGCTGCGATCCACCAGGTATTACCGCCTGTGGACTTTGTAACCGTTGTAGCCGGTTCCGTAGGCGCCTGCTCCACAGCAGGCTTCTTTTCACCGGACAGATCACCCCAAACACTCAGGAGAGATTGGTTGTAATCTGCCTCGGCATCACCACTCCAATTGGGCAATGCGCTGGCCACGGTACTGGTCAAACCTTCCGGCAAAAGGATATAGTCATGGTCGATCCAAAGCACATAGCCATTTTTCTGGCTGGGGTACTTGGGATAATCCATCAGATCCTTCATACAGGCGGTGCAATAAATGTAATTATCCCCCTCCTGCAACTGCACATCCATATAGACCAAGCGGTTATTACCGGCATTGGTAGCAGTAAAGGGTACCTTGTACTTATCCTTCAGGTTCACATACATGCCAAAGAAGGCATCCTTGTATTCCTGCAGATTGTGACCCTGGCGGAAGCCAAAACCAAGACGGTAGGTGCCTGCCTTTTCCGCATACACATAGTACTTGGTGTAGGCAATACCCAAAATATTCTCTTCACTGAGATTATCAAAGGTCACATCATTTTCCCAGGCAGAGCCCCAGTCCTCGGTGCCCACATAGGTCTTGAAGCCTTCATACAGATTATACTCGCTGTTTTCCGCTTCAAAACGGGTATAGACCGGTGCTTTTTTCAGCCGCAGCCGGGTGTCCATTTTCAGGCAGTCCACATTGGCCCAGCCGCCGCCCCAGGCATCGTACTGATCCTTCACCAGGGGGATCACATACAGTTCATTCTCGCCCTTTTTCAGCTTGATCTGTACCGTATCCGTATCCCACAGCCAGTTGCATCGGGCACCGAATCCGCTGAGCTTTGCAGTATAGGCATCGCTGTCGTTCACAAAGAAGGTGGCGTAGGCAATACCGTTTTCATAGGCATCGCCATTCTTCACACCGTCTTCCTTGGCGGTGTAACGAAGCTTGAAGTTGTATGTTCCATCCGCCGGTGCGATCACAGTCCATTTCAAATAAGCTGTTCCGGACAGATCTGCACCGCTGACCAGATCCTTGGCATAGATATTGGCCGCGGAATTACTGCCGGCTGCCACAATACCATTGGTTGCGGAGCCATTCTTTTCTGTGGTGTTATACAGATTCCATTGCACATAGGTCAAGTCCTCTGCTTCTGCAATCGTGAATTTCTCCTCCACATAACCGGTGGGCTTAACGGTCAATGCACCGTCTATATACAAACAGTCCACATTGGCCCAGCCGCCGCCCCAGGCATCATACAGATCCTTGACCATGGGAATGGCAATGATCTCATTGTCACCCTTCTTCAGATGGATGGAGATCTCTTCCGTATTGTATACCCAGTTATCAAAGCCCAGGAAGGGAGCTTTATAGGCTTTCTGTCCATTGACAAAGAACGCCGCATAGCCTTCCGGTTTCAATGCCTCGCCGCTCTTAGTATCATCGGCATTGGGAGCATATCGCAGGGTGAAGCTGTAATCGCCCTCTTTGGGGGCTGTAATGACCCATTTTACATAGGAAGTATAGGTCAGATCCACGCCCTTTTTCAGCTGCTTATAATACACATTGTTCTGCGCAGAGCTGCCTGCAGCCTGGTAGCCGCCGCTGGCAGAATTGTGAGACTCCTGGGTATTATAGCCGTTCCAATGGGTCAGGCTCCGATCCTCAGCCTCTATGGTCTTTTTGACCGGTGCTTTCTGAAGCGTCAGCGCGGGGTCATAATACAGGCAGTCTGCATTAGCCCAGCCGCCGCCCCAGGCATCGTAAAGATCCTTGACCATGGGAATCACAATGACCTCATTTTTGCCTTCCTGCAAGGTAACTGCAATGGTCTTTGTATCATAGACCCAGTCATCCTTGCCTCCAAAGACAGCCTTATAGGCAGTCTGACCGTTGACAAAGAAGGCCGCATACCCCTCCGGGGTCAAGACACTGCCCGCCTTCATATCCTCACCGTTGGGATTGTAGCGGAAACGGAAGTAGTATTCGCCTGCAGCCGGGGCTGTGAATACCCATTTTACATAGGCAGTTGTAGACAGCTTCACACCGCTTTTCAGATCTGCGTAGTACACATTTCTGTTGGCTGCAGCACCTGCGGCCATTTTGCCGCCGCTGGCAGAATTATGATCCTGCACCTTGCTGTAGCTGTTCCACTGGGTGTAAACCGTATCCTCTGCCTCCACCACATTCATAGGTCTGGCATCGCTGCCCTCATCGGGGCCATAGGGCACCCGGGGTGCTTTCAGCACAGTCAGACGGTCATCAATGTGCAGGCTGTCCACATTGGCCCAGCACTCACCGTAATAGGGCAGCATATCCTTGACCAAAGGAATGGCAACGATCTGGTTTGTACCCTTGTTCAAGGTGATCTGAATGGTCTGGGTGTTATATACCCAGCCGTTTTTACCCATGAAGGCAGACTTATAAGCCGTTTCTCCATTGACAAAGAACACCGCATAGGCCTCCGGAGACAGTACTGTATCGTTTGCCATTTCCTTGACTTTCATCAAGTAGCGCAGGGAGATGATGTATTCCCCATCCTCCGGTGCTTCCACATTCCATGCCACATAAGCGGTGTTGCTCAGATCTACACCAGGCTTTAATTGCTCCAGGAATACATTGTTTTCTGTTTTACCGCCACCAATCACCTTGCCGCCATTGGCATCCGTGCGATTCTCTACCGTAGCGTACAAGTTTGCGCCGGTGCGATCACGATCCTCCGCTTCCACAATCATAAACTGGGGTTCTCTGGGTGCATCCACCAAGGCCAGCCGGTCATCATAATACAAGCAGTCCGCATTGGCCCAGCCATCACCGTAGGATTGCAGAAGATCCTTGGTAAAGGGGATCACCAGGATCTCATTTTCGCCCTGCTTCAGCTCCACAGTAATGGTATCTGTGTCATAGACCCAGTTATTTTTACCCAGGAACTTTGCCTTATAGGCAGTTTCTCCGTTGATAAAGAAGGCCGCATACGCACCGGAATCCAATTCATCTCCGCTAGCCAGAGGGCCTGCCTTCATTAAATAGCGGAAGCCAAAGGTATAACTGCCATCCGCTGGGGCGTCCACCGTCCATTTTATATAGGCAGTACCCGACAGGTCTGCACCGGCAACCAACTGGCTGAAGGACAAATTGTTTTCCAGTCTGCCGCCGCCAACGATCACGCCGCCGCTGGCATCGGTACGGTTTTCCCTGGTGCTGTAATTGTTCCATTGAGCATACTGGGTATCCTCTGCCTCTGCTTTCAGCAAGGTCACAGGTGCCTCCGTCTCCACCGGGGTCAACCGGGCATCCAGATACAGACAGTCCACATTCGCCCAGGAATTACCCTGGCTCTCCATGATCTCTTTTACCAAAGGAATAGCGATAATCTCATTGATGCCTTTTTTCAGGGTAACAGCAATGGTCTGCGTATCATAAACCCAACCATTCTTACCTAAAAATTGCGCCTGGTATGCGGTTTCGCCGTTAATGAAGAATGCCGCATATACCTGATCGTTCAATTCCGCACCATTGCTAAGACTATTTGCCTTAAACAAATACCGCATACCCAGGGAATATTCCCCATCTTTAGGTGCTTCCACAGTCCATTTCACATAGGCAGTATTGCTCAGATCCGCGTTTTTCTTCAGATCTGCGTAAGCAATATTCTTACCATGGCTGCCTCCGCCAACGATCACGCCACCGCTGGCATCGGTACGATTTTCTGTGGTGCTAAAGTTGTTCCACCGGGCATAGACAGTATCTTCTGCTTCCGCTACTGTCATGGTAGGTTCTGTTTCTTTTTCACAGGCTGTGAGCCGGTTGTCCAGATACAGACAGTCTGCATTGGCCCATCCCCAGGAATTGGCATCAATAATATCCTTTACCAAAGGAATGGCAATGATCTCATTGCTACCCTCATTGAGTGCAACAGAAACGGCATCGGTATCATAGACCCAGCTGTTTTCGCCATTGAATTTTGCCTTATAGGCATCTGTTCCATTGACAAAGAAGGTTACATATACCTTTTCTGCCAAAGATCCGCTATGGGTACCACCAATTTTTATATGGGCACGCATAGCAATCTTGTAATTACCGGCAGAAGGCGCATCCACCGTCCATTTGATATATGCGGTTTTGCTTAGATCTACGCTAGATTTCAGGTCAGCAAAATATACGTTCTTGCTGGCATCTGCGCCACCGACCTGCACACCGCCGCTGGCATTACTGTTATTCTCAGTGGTGTTGTAGCCGTTCCAAATGGCATAGTCGGTATTTTCTGCTTCTACACGATTTTTTCTTGCAGTCAGGTTTTTATCCAGATACAGACAGTCCACATTGGCCCAGCCCCAGGAATTGGCAGTTATGATGTCCTTCACCAGGGGAATCGCAATGATCTCGTTGACGCCTGCATTGAGGGATACAGAAATCACATCCGTGTCATAGACCCAACCGTTTTTACCGGCAAAAGGTGCTTTGTAGGCAGTCTGTCCGTTGACGAAAAAGCTTACATACACCTTATCGTTCAGATAACCGCTGGGGCTACCACCGATCTGCACATGGGCTCGCAGAGCAATATCATAATTACCTGCATTGGGTGCGTCTACTGTCCATTTTACATAAGCAGTATTGCTCAGATCCACACCGGATTTGAGATCTGCAAAATATACATTTTTACTGGCATCCGATCCACCTACTTGCACGCCACCACTGGCGTTGCTGTTATTTTCAGTGTTCTTATAGCCATTCCATGCAGTATAGAGAGTATCCTCTGCCTCTACCTTTTTCATGGAGTCCGTACTGGCTGCATTGGTTAAAACCGGAATAGAAGGCAAAATGATCGCCAAACACAGTAACAGCGCAAATATTCGTTTTCCTGTTTTGAACATCATCATTCCTCCTTTACGCATAAAGATTGGCATCCCAAGTCAAGGTGACCGTTGCCATAGCAGGCACGGTATACTCGATCACCTTATCTCCTACAACCAGTTTAAAGGTATTTTCTTGGGTATTTTCGTTGCAGATAACCGCTGTCATGGTGCCGTTTTCATTGCGGTACACCGCATTGGCCACCAGACCCTTAAAATCCTCTCGGGTGTCCGTGGATTCCACTCGGACGGCGCCGGGACGGATAAACTTGCTGAAATGTGCCAGAGCATAGAAATCCTCCAGGTATGCCACGGTCTTTTCTTCCCGATTCCATTCCAGCATACCAATGCCCATCACATTGACACTTTCGCCGTTTTCGTCCAGCAGAGCCGGACCATATTCTTCGTCCAGGCAGATATTCCACAAAATGTGAGCGCCGGAGCCGATCAACTGAGACTCCATGAGCCAGCCCATCTGCCGGAAAAATCTTGCCGCACTGGATTGGGTGCGTCCAGCTGCTTCCGTCACATACAACGGTACATCCGGATACATTTCCCGCACCTCTGCCATCTCAGAAAAATCGCTGTTATAGGTGTGATAACCGATCATATCGATGCTGCCCAGTGTCTTGCCCAACAAGCTCTTACCGCTGGCACCGGTGTTAAAATCCCAACACATAACCTTGGTGTCCAGACCTGCATCTTCCAATGTAGGCTTCAGGTACACATTGATCAATGTGGAATGATCATCGGTGTTCATATACATTGCCGCAATAGCATGGGTGGCTGTAGGTTCGTTCTGATCGGTAATGCAATAAATGGGAATTCCGTGGGACTCATAGGCCTGAATGGACTTAACCAAATAATCGCAAAATAGCTGATAATACTCACGCTTCAAGGTGGATTGATTGAGAGAATGGAATTCCTCAATGGTCTTCATCCACAAAGGTGCTGTCCAGGAACACAGGAACACTTTGAAATTTTCCTCACCGATCAATTCCTTAGCCTGCTGCAGGAAGGGAATGATCAGCTCCTCATGCTTTCCCAAAGTAAAATGCTCCAGGGTCAGATCGTCCCGGACGGGAGCATAGGAGAAATTGGGGTCTGTGGAGAAGTCAGAAATGCCATTGGGCTGACGCAAAATATTCAAGCCGATGCCCTCATCCTCATCAAACAGGCTGACCATAACCTGATTGCGCAATTCTTCGGGCATATCCAACAGGTTGATGGCAGAGGACTCTGTCATGGCTGCGCCCCAGCCCAGGATCTCCTGGTGGGTAGTGGTGGCATCCACCTGGATCACCGCACCGGTGGAACGGTCCAGCTGATCCAGGTCATAGACCAAAGCCGAGCCATCCTCCTGGCGGTCAAATTTCACAAAATCACCGGGGATGGTCAAATATGCCGCCGGTGTACCGTTGACGGTCACCGTGGAGTCTATTGCTACCGGCTCTGTGGGGGCTGTGGTCTCGGTGGAGGCTGTTTTCTCAGAGGTACAGCCAAACAGTACAGCAACCATCACCGCGCACAGAACCAGGCATAAAATTCTTTTCATTTTCGTCATAGTTATTCTCCCGTAATGCCGGAGGCTTCCACGCCTTCCACAAATTTCCGCTGCAACAGTAAATACAGGATCATCAGCGGTCCTACGGTCAACAAGGTCGCCGCCATTTGTATCCGCTCATTCAATCGGTTCAGAGAGCTGCCCTGGCTGGCAGGATATGCCGCGCCGAACAGTTTGTCAAACTTTTCCAGTTGCAGAGGCAGCGTATTGATCTTGCCGTCCAGATACAATCCGGAACGGGATGTTTCGTTCCAATACCAAACGAAGCTCAACAACAAGGACAGAATAATGGTGGGCACCACCATGGGGATGGAGATCCGAAAAAAAGTTCGTACCGGACCGGCTCCGTCGATCTGTGCGGCCTCATCATAGGCCTTGGGATATTGGAAGCCCTGCATAAATATCAGCACAAACAGAGAGCTTTTCACGCCCTGTCCCATGGCTGCAGGTAGCCAAATGGAAAGCTCCGTACCCACCATGCCGTAGCTGTTGAATAGCACATACTGGGGTACCAGTGTCAAACTGGTGGGGATCACAAACACCAGGATCAACATACCGATCCAGAGTTTTTTCAGAGGTACACGGAATTTTGCCAGACCATAGCCTGCTAATGCGCAGGAAAGGGTCTGCAAAATACTTGCCACGCCTGCCAAAATCACCGTATTGGTGAAGGTTACCGGATACTCCAGGGTGCTGAATACCTGCTTGAAATTCTCAAAATCCAAATAGGTCGGCACCCATTGGATGGTGGGATTGATCAGATCAGATGTGGGCATCAGAGAGACCAGGATCATATACATAATGGGATAAATGTATACAAATCCAAAGTCCAGCAGAAGCACATAGATGGCAAGCTTGGTCAGCCGCTGTCCCCATTTGCCGTCATTGGTCAAACCCTTGACAGAAAACTTTTTAGTCATCGTGCTTCTCCTTTCTCTCCTTTAACAGCAGGAAGGTAATGCCCAGCAGTACCAGCTCCACCAGGGAATACAGCCAGGAAATGGCCGCAGAATAGGAGTACGGGGCATCCAATCTGGTTAAATTGTTCTTTACCAGCTTTGCCAAGGCATTACTGGGCATGCCTGCCAGATCCACCACCGTATAAATACCGCTAAGCAGGATCATGGGCTTTAAGTGGGGAAAGGTGATCTTCCAAAAAATCTGCCAGCCGCTGGCACCGTCAATGGATGCCGCCTCATAAATGGGCTTATTGATCTTCTGCAGACCTGCCAGAATAATCAGGATCTGCACACCGGAGTACCACAGGATCAGCACCACATTATCAAAAATATACTGCAAGGGTGTAGCGATGACACCGGGCAGATTGCCGATGATCTGATAAACACCATAATCATTGGCCTGGATCAGCATAGTGGCATCATTGCCGATGAGCTTGCTCATAACCGGGCCGCTGATAACCACCACCGGGAAGAAAAACAACGCCCGGAAAAAGCCTCTGCCCTTAGTGACCTTATTCAGAAGCAATGCCAGGATCACAGAGGCAACCAGGATCATGGGAGTGGAAAAAGCGATAAATTCCACGGTGTCCAGCAGTGCCGGCAGGAAATTGGCATCCTTTGTAAAGATCTCTTCAAACCATTGGGCACCCAGGATGGTAAGCTCCATGCCGTTGACCGTAAATTTCACACGGCTAATACTCATGACCAGAGAATAGCCAATGGGGATCAAGGTAAAAACCAGCAGACCGATCAGCCAGGGGGACAAAAATGCCAGACCACTCAGGGCGTCTCTTGTTCTTAAGGTTGTTTGCTTTTTTTGCTTTTTCATAGACGCTCCTTTCCGGTCTATTTACCGCTGACAAATACAGCACTCACCGCATTGACGGTGACACCGTTTACGGTCACATCTGTATCGGTATAGTTGATATAAATGCTGCCATTGGCATATTCGGTCAAAACCACACCCTCCTGCAAAACCCGGTGATCCAACATCTGCTGTCCATGTACATGGTGTAGCACCTGATCGATCCGCTGATAGATGGAAACCGCCGTGGCCTTCCAATCATCAAAGCAGGTGGAAAAATATTCCTCGCTGGGAGTATCTGTCAACTCCTTGCTGTCGCTGCCTGTGAGCAGGAAGGAAGGATAGGCATTGTATTCGATGCATTTAAGCACATCCATATCCGTGTAGAAACTCTGGTTGGCATAGGGTGCATAGAGCATCACATTGCCGGAAAGCACCAGCTGCAAAAAGGGTACGGAATCCGTCTCAAAGGCATAGCGGCTGGAGCTCATGGGGGCATCCCGGTAAACAGCCGTGGTACCCAGCACATACTGATTGGGATGATACAGTGTCAGACCCGTCTCCCCCGTTAAGGCTTCCAGCTTCCCGGAAACCATGGTCAGCACCTGGGAACGGCTCATTTCCTTGTCCAGCAGCATTTCTGCGTATAGCATGGAGCCCAGTTCATCGGTGACATAGTTCGTCAGTCCTGCCTTCTTTAAACTGTCAATTTGCTTGGTATACGCCGACAAAGCCTTCTTGATCTTTAAGTACTGGATGTCACCTAAAAACACATTTTGATCGTTGCGCATTAGCTGGATCACTTCCTGAGAAAGCGCAATACCCAGGTCGTTTTCGCTGGAAACCTGCACCTGCCGCACGCTCAGCGGTGCCAGATACATAGAAAGGGCAGTTCCCTGCTTTTCCAGTTTTTTCTGCAGTGATGTCACATCCTGCAGGCTGCCTAACTGGGTGTCCTCGTAGGTCTCCAACTTTTCATAGCCGTTGAGACCACCCTCCTGCCAGCCCAGCAGCTGGAAGGAACTGTTGGTGATCCCCTGCTGCTGCAAATACTCTGCCGCATCCAGAAGCTGATCGGCTTCTGTCAGCTGGGTAGTACTGTCGTATAAATACCCTTCCTGAATATCTGCCACAATAAAATCCATCATCATGGCAGGTATTTGCAGGGCATAGTCGGGCATATTGCCCTCCTGGGTCAAAATACTGCCATATTGCTTTGCCATACCGCTGTAATTGGCATCCTCGCCCTGAAGGAAATACACACACACAGAGGGATTGACGGTATTTGGGGTTTTTTGAACCATTTGGATACCCGCACCGTCTCTGCCTACAGGCTGCAAATAGGCTTGCCGGTAGGTAAAATATGCGGTGGAATAATTATAGTTGGTAACAATACCCGCAGGATCTGCCATGATGGAGGCATATTCCGCACCGGACTGCACATAGCCAAACAGGGCATTCTGGTCATAACCATGGCTGATACCGTAAACGGGCATGGTAATAGTTTCGCTGTCTTTCAGAAAATCATTGCCACGATTGGCATTCAGATCACCTATCGTGTAGGGATTGTCGATGCTGTAATCGTTGCCATACACCCTTTCGCAATAGCCTGCCAAATATTTGACGGGACGGCGGAACCGGATCAGCGCACCGCTGCCGTCGGGGACAAACATATAGCCGCTGATCTCATCGCCCACGGTTGCTCCCAAAAACGGAGCAAACCATACCTGTCCCAGCACACAGCTGCCGGTCTCCTTGATGGAGGAATCCTCCAGGGAGAAGCGAATATGGTCACTTTCCAGGGTCAGCCTTGCAGACAAACTGATCCCCTGTTCCTTAAAATCCACATGGAGGACCACGCCGTTTTCACAGGCTTCATAACTGCATTTATTTTTGCTGTTACCTGCACCGATCTGGGCAATACCGCCTGCTTCATCATAGTATTTGATGGATACGATGGAATTGCCAAAAGAGGACCAGGTCTTGTTCAGATCCTCCGGCTGATCCTGTCGAAGGGCGCCCCAGATATATCCGTTTTCCAGATTGACCACCCGGATAGAAGCGGTCTCCTTCCGCAGGTACAGGGCAAGCTTCTCATTCTGTGCAATCTGTTCATATCCCTCCAGAGTCATGCCCTCCAAGGCAGAGGGCTTGTCCGTATCATTGACATGCGTATACAGATTGGAGACCGCAGAGTAACTACTGTAGCCATCCATGGGTACATCTGGGGATGTGGCAGGGATTTCTGCCCAGGCACAGCCGCCCATACTGCAAAGCAGAATAACCGCCAACAAGCAAGCCAGGATTCTTCTATCGCCCACGCAGCTGCACCTCCTTAAATACTTCTACAAAGAAATTGACCATTTGGTCTGCAAACATGCCCAGCAAGGACAATGCCAAAACCACCACCGCCATCAAAAACACGGTGATGCCCAAATTGGCAAAAACTGTCCGCAGCAGGTATCTGTGCACTTCCTTCAGAAAGATCACCAACAAAACCGCACACCAAATATAGATCACCAGGCTGGCGAACAGCAGGATACGGCTTTCGTTGAGGGTGACACCGTGGGAAATTAGCACAATAAAGGGTATGAACACCAAAAACGGAGATCCGCAATAGGGCAGACCGATGTACAGATCCCGGAACCGTGCCTTACTTTCATTGATCTCGCCCACCAGGAAATTACAGCCCAAAAACAGCACCACAGGTGCCGCAAATACCAATGTGACAAACATTAGAGATGTATTCTGGGTATTGGTAGTGCTGACCACGAAGCCACGAAGCACATAATTGCACACAAACACCACATACAGGGCAATGTATAGTAAGGTTGCCGTCAGATAGTCGCCCTTATCCTCCCACCGTATGGACTCAAAGGTATCGATGGGATGGCGTAGAACATCCATGACCATCTTTAGATTTTGTATCCGTCGTCCGGGTTTTCTCACAGGAAGCCGGTCATAGATCCAGCGGTTATAGACAAATCGCAGGATGGCGAAAACCACGATAGCTCCCAATGCCCAGGGTAAAAGATCCGACAACTCACTGTTGCGGATCTGCCAGAAGGCATCGGAGTAGCCCTCCCGGTTTTCTGCCAGCTGATAGCAGGCCGCCGCAGCTTCATAGTCATGCTGCTGAAAAGCACAGTTGCCTAGACCGTTTTCTACCATCTGACAGCTACCGCTGATACGGCGGACACCTTCCCAGATCTGCTGACTTTCCGTATAACGACCCTGGTTATAGGTTTCCAGCGCCTTATGGACAGAATTAGCGTAGGCTGTAGGCATAAAGCTATGCATGAGTCCCCGTTCCTGATCCAGGATGTACAGATTGCCCTTGTCGTCGCAATCAATGGCGGAAACCTTGGTAAACAAGCCCACCAGTTCCTTGGAGGCAGTCATGCCACCCAGGGAGAACAACAGATTGCCGTCCTTGTCATATTCATAGATCAGACCGTTTTCCGTAATGGCATAGATCTGCTCGGCATTGCCTACGCACAGATCCACAAAATTGGTCTCGTCATGCATCTGGGCAGGAAACAGATTATTGCCTGCCACATCATGCTTTTTCAGCGCATTTCCCACGGCTGTCATGGTGACTGTGTAGAGAAGCTTGTTGTCATCCATTTCCACATTGCGGAAAGAATAGGGAATTTTATTGAGAAGCTTTTCCTTCTGTGCCTGGGTAAAGAATCGGTCAATGAGCCAATCTCCCAGGGAGGTCGGATTATTGTTATAGCCAAAGTATCCCAAAAATGCGCCTTCGGCACTCATTTGGATGATGCCGTCATAGGAGCCCGTAGACACCACATACATGAGCCCCTCGGGATCGACCGCAATCTTACTGGGAGAAAACTGGGTCTTGGAACCAAAGGTAGGTTCTGTGGGACGACCGTAGGAACAGACAAACTGACCGTCCAGGGTAAAAACCTGTATACTGTTCAAGCCCCGGTCTGCCACATAAATATTGCCGTTGCCGCTGATGCAGATGCCGGAGGGCATACTAAGATTTTCCTTGCCAAATTCCACATGCTCTGCGCCCTGGATGTCGGTTACCACAATGCGGCCGTTGCCGGTATCGGCAATATAGATCTTATCCTCATACATGCAAAAATCTTCCGGCGTCATCAGATTCAGCTGATGCAATGTCACGCAGTCGGGTACATAAGCATCCTGTGTCCGTCTCCACTCACCGCTGGAGAGCTTTACATAAGTATAGGCCGTCGCATTTGCCGCAGAAGCCGGCAGAATAAAGCCTGTTATCAAACAAAGCACCAAAATCAGTGCAATGAACCATTTTTTCATGACCGCGCCCCCTTACTTAATACCGGAGCGTGCCATGGTATCCATGACTCTGGACTGCATGATCACAAACAGCACAATATTGGGCACCACCACGATCAAGGATGCAGCCGCCGCCATACCTCTGCCTGCCACACCGTTGCCCGCAGAGGACAGTACATTCATATAATAGGCAAAGGTCTTGTAGCCTTCCGTATTGATATACATATTGGAGGCTTCCACGCTGTTCCACGCAGACTGGAAGAACAGAATGGCCACCGTTGCCATGGCAGGCTTGATGACCGGGAATACCACTCGGGTCAAAATGCGAAATTCGCCGGCACCGTCGATTCTTGCCGCCTCGATCAGAGAATCCGGCACATCATCAATGAACTGCTTGATGAGGAACACGCCGGTTGGCATGATCAGAAGCGGAATCACATTCACCCAAAAGGTATCTGTGAGTCCCAGGGCATTGATGACCAAATACCTGGGGATACCCAGCATGGAGCCCACAAACATCAATGCCAGCTGGTTTGCCTTAAAGATGGTCTTTCTGCCCTTAAATTTCCGTTTGGACAGGGCATAAGCCGCCATCAGGGAGATCAGACAGCCCAAGAACACCACAGCCACCGTCACAATAATGCTGTTGAACAAATACAGTGACATAGGGAAGGCTGTATTTTCCGCCGCACCGAACAGCTTGCGGAAATTCGCCATGGTGGGGTTCTTCACGAAGAAGGCAGGCGGGTAAATAAACAGCTCCTCAATGGGTTTAAATGCTGTGGAAATAATATAGATCAGCGGTAACAAGGCCAACACGATCATAGGCAGGAGAATAATATAAAACTTGATCTGAGATCTGTGGAATTTTGCGGGATTGACCGTAATTCCTTTGTATTTTGCCATAGTGTCGCCCCCTTTACTCAGAACTGCCAAAGAGCTTATAGGCCAGCTTGTTAAACAGCCACACGATGATCAGCAGTAACACAGAAAGTGCCGCAGCATAACCCATTTCATAACGAATGAAACCAATGTCATCAATGTGGTTGACGATCAGAGAACCGGCATACTGAGGTGTGGGATTAGAGCCGGAAAGTGCCACACCCAAGCCGGTGGTATTGAAGGTGTTGACCACCGCCATCACCGCACCAAACAGCATTTGGGACTTGGTGTTGGGAATGGTGATGTAAATAACCTCCTGGACACGGTTAGAGATACCGTCAATGAGGCCTGCCTCATACTGCTCCCTGTCCACATTGAGAATACCAGACAGCATGGACAAAAAGCCGATACCCATACTGGACCACAATGCCACAAAGATCATAATAGGCATCAGATAGTCCGAAGATTGCAGCCAGGAGACGGGCTCATTGATCAGCCCCATTTGCAGCAGCAGATCGTTTAAATAACCGGTGCGGTCACCGTTAAACACCGCCACCCAAATAGTGGAGATGGTGACACCGGCGATCAGCGACGGAATGTACAGCACCACCGCCAAAATGGTTCTGGCAGTCTTTGTGAGCTGGGACAGCATCCAAGCAACCACAAAGGACAGAAGATAGCCGCCAGGTCCTACGATCAATGCATACAAGATGGTGTTGGGCAATATTTTCTGCATAAAGACCGTATCTTGAGTAAATGCCCGGATATAGTTCTGCAAGCCCTCAAAGCTGTCAATGGATACGGAGTTGAAATTGGTGAAGGACAATCCTACCGCCAAAATAATGGGCAGTAGAATGAAGGCAAAAAACAGCAGAAGATAGGCAATCAGCATAACCCAATGAGAACGGGCATCGAAAATATCCCCTATCCGCTTGGCTTGGGTTCGCAATCTCATCTGTTTCTCACCTCACTCAAAATTTCCTCTGCGCTGCGCATATCATACTTGCGTATGACCTTGCCGGATTTGTCCAAATAACCGAATTGCTGCATACGAATAGCCATTTCCTGGTTGATGGTAAATACCGCCTCGTTTAAAGCTGCACGCTGGGATTGATTTTCATTGACCACACGATACCATGCATTACTCAGTTCCCGTTCCAGCATGTAGGTAGCAGGCATGATCCGGTAGTTGGCAGAGCTTTCCCATTGCTGCTGAATGATCTTGGAATGATCCGACGGGAAGGACATTTGCTTGAAGGCCTCACGGTTGGCGGTGTTCCAGATATATTCAGAGCCGTATTTGGTCTGCAGGGTGTAAGCAAACTGCACCTGGGTGTCTTCGCTCATCCACCATTTCAGAAATTCCCAGGAGGCATCTGCCTTGGTGGTAGAATTCATAATCAGATCACTGCTGCTGACGGAGATTTGCTGACGATTAATACTGCCGTCGTCCTGTAGGACACCGGGTGTCAGAGCGATCTCCCATTTATCCGCAATTTCCGGGGCGGCATACAGCATTTGTATGTAGCCGGAGAAATCCGTCACGCCGATGGGCATGATACCGTACCGAAAATTGTTATAGAAGCTGGGAGCATTGTTCTGCACACCATAGAGGGTGTACAACTCTGTAAGCATAGTGAAGGCCTGGATGCCTGCCTCGGAGTTCAGTTCCGTGGTTAGACCGTCCTGGCTGTAGAGGGATGCACCATACTGCATGAAGAAGGGAGCCACACTGCCTAAGGGCTTGGTACCGGTGGCACCGGATAGGGGCATATAGAAGGTCATACCCTTACGGCGCAAAACCGGCATGATGTTCTCCACATCCTCCCAGGTCTGGGGAACATCCAGATCCAGTTTTTCCATGATATCTGCACGGTACATGAGCACATAGAAATTCTTGGTCTCCGGAACACCGTAAATGGCACCGTCATATACGAAGGTTTCCAGATCGTAAGCATAGAAGTTTTCATCAATAAAGTCGGCAAAATCGTCAAACTGGGTCAGATCATAGGCCGCGCCTCTGGCACCCAGCTGATAGGGTCGATCCGCATCCACACCCAATGCCACATCCGGACAGGTATCCGAGGCATTGGCAAGCAAAAGCTTGCTTTCATTGGGCATAATGGAGAAATAGACCTTGATGCCGGTTTTGGGAGTAAACTGGGTGTCTGCCATCAATTGGAGGGTCTCCACATAGGCAATGGGTTTGTTGACCCAGACCGTGATGGCATTGGGGTCGTCCTGGGCTTCGTCGGAAACACCGTAAGAGCCGTCTCTATGGAGCAGAGAATCCACAAACCGCAGGGTGCCGTGCCACAAACTGTCAAAGAAGCCTGCATCACCGGCAGGGAGCTTATAATCGTCTCCGTAAAGATAGATCCTGTCCAGAGACATGCCTTGGGACTTGATGCCGGTGACCAGCTGTGCCAGCATGTCCGTTGCAGAGCCGGAGCCTACGGACAGCTGATTTACATAGGTAGGCAGCTTATCTGTGCGCTCCAATGCCTGCTCAATAATGCCTGCCGCCTGCTTCAGATTTGCACAGCTGGCAGCAGAGGTGCCGGACATCTGGCTTAATTGGTCATACACAGCCAGCAGCCGCTTGCGAAGGGTCTTTAAATGGTCTGTGACACCAGGGATGTAAGTCTCGATCTCCCAGGTGCGGTTCACATCCGCATTACTGCCTGCCACCTGCTGCAGATCCAAACCGATCTCCGACAACTCATTGTTGATGGCATTGATCTCCTGCACGATAGCCTCCATAGAGGGCACGCTGGTAAACATGGAAATGGTGTGGTGGCCCTTGGTCAGATAGACCTTGGCTTTTTTACCGTCTACCTTGATCACGGCATTTCTGTAGCTACTACCCGTATAGGAGAAGGACACTTCCTTCAATTCTGCATAGGGTGTCTGTCCGTCGATCTCAATATCTCTGTAAACGGACTGTCCCTCTTTTTGAGACTGGGTGTAGTGGAACGCCAGGTTATACCAGCCGTCCTCCGGTACATCAAATTGCCATACCACCCGCTGTCCTGCGGTCTTCCAGGAATAATAGTCCACCGCATTTAAAAGCTTCTGGAAGGAGCTGTAGGGATAGCAGGAGGAATTGATATCCGCCTTGGTTCGAACATAGGAGTCAGACTTGGCAATATAGTTCTCCGCCTCAATGATGATTGCCTGAGAGGGCGTACTGCCATCGTAGGCAGAAATATAGTTTTCGTATGTATCCACCTGGGGCATTTGGGTCAGCAGAACCTCTTTCAGCAGGATGTCCTGATCGTTATTCTGAATGGTCACCGACCGATCCCCTGCTTCCAAATGGAACGCCACAGGCTCCAGATCCAAGCTGGCGCAATCCCGGATATAATCGGTCACATAGGCATCCACCTTCACCTGGGAGGGGGTCACCTCGTTATCATAACGATCCAGGATATAATCCTTGCTCTCATCACACCATACGCCATTGATATAGCTTTTGACCTGGGTGTTGTCTACCTGGACGGTCATAGTAGCCTGCACAATGGTGTTGCCCTGGGTCTGATAGGTGATCGCCAGAGCATAATCACCGGTCTTGGGCACCTGCACCGTCAACTCTGCAGTTTCGCCTGCAGCCAAAGCCTGTTCCACCGCATGCCGCTGGACCACTTCTTCCTGGGGGATCTGCACCCAGTAGGAATGATCAAGTGCCTGCTGCATGCAATCATCAAAGGCAGGTGTTCGATTGTATAAATTGTCGCTCATACTGGCTACCACCGCAAATAATGCGATCAAAGCTATGAGCAATAAAGCTACGATTCCTAAGATGATATGTTTTTTTCTCACTTGCACGATCATTCCTCCTAAAGGCTTGTATCGTAAAAGCCAAGGCGGGCGGTTAACCGCCCGCCCCATGGCGATTCGTAATCATTATTCTGCGTTGTTGGTTTCCCAGGGATGGGTCTTGTAGAACTCCTCGATGTTCTTCTGCATACATCTTGAGAAATAAGACCAGGTGCCCTGCATGGCAGCTTCTGCCTTGCTCTGGAAATCATTGACCAGGCTGGAAGGATCCTGTCCTGCCTTGACCTGCTCGGTGGCAGCATCACGGAACTGCACAATGTCGTTCCAGTAGTTAGGGATCAGCTTATCGCAGTCTGCCACATGGATGGTTTCAGGGCGTTCAACGATTGTTTTATACATGTACTTGATACCATTGGTTACAGGGAAGTTATTTTCAAACTCCTCCATAACTTCAGGATAAGAGCATGCAGGGATGAAGCTATCCCATGTCTTGGAATCTGCTTCATATGCAGCCTTACGCTCCTGCAGCTTGATCATGTTGCCTTCCTTGCTATAAGTAATGAACTTCAGGAAAGCATAGGCAGCATCCCGGTTTTCCTCTGTTACCTTGGTGGTCATATAAGCAAAATCAAAGTGGGCCTGAATTTTCTCAGGCAAGCCGTCGCCGGTGGGAACAGGATAGAAGTCGTATTTATAGTTGGCATTTTCCAACACACGGGTCTCCCAGGAGGAGTGGTTGCCAAACAGCACACGACCGGACAGCAATGCGTCTGCGCCCTCACCGAAGCGGCGCTCATACTCGCTGACCTCTCCACCGGTATATTTCAGATCATCAGAAACCAGGGCATACACGCTCTTCAGCTCCTGAATCAGCTGATTTGCCTTTACCCAGGCCTCCCCTGCATTCAGGTCGATGGTATGATTCTCAAAGGAATAGCCGTACTGATGGTAGCCCTCGGGAACCATGGCGCTGACCAGCTTGTTGTCCAGACCCCAGGTGGGATGGGCAGCATTATAAATGTAGTTGATGCCGGAGGTAGTAGTGGTGGTGGCCTTCTTTGCCATTTCCACAAATTCGCTGATTGTCCAGTCGTATTCGGGAACATCCATATTCAGCTGTTCCAGCAGATCCAGGTTCACCGCAATGGCATTGAACTGGATCTGGTAAGGCAGGGCGTACACATGACCCTCATAAGTAAAGTTGACCAGGGCCTGATCCATGATGTATTCCTTATCCGGATCCTCCGCGATCAAATTGTCCAGAGGATACGCCCAGCCTTCCTGGAGAATGGTACCAAAATGCTCAGAGCCTACGCACACATCGGGCATCTTGCCGCTGCCTGCCAAGGCCATCATCTGGTTGATCTGACCCAGCATAGTGCCGGGGATCTCCTGGGGAATGACGGTAACATTGGGGTACATGGTCTTAAAGCCGGCGATCAGCAGATCATACAGCTCTGCAAAGTCCGCAGTATATCCCACGGTGATGGTACCGGTCAGTTCACCGTCTACGGTTTCCAGTCCCTCCACATTCCCGGACTGGGCAGTCTTACCGGGCTCCTCGGCTTTTTGCAGGCATGCACATAAGGACATAGCCATGGCGATTGCCAATACCAGGGAAAGCATCTTCTTAAATTTCTTCATCATAAATCATCCTTTCATCCTAAGTTCTTACGATATTGGGAAGCTGTCATACCCACATATTTGTGGAATTGCTTGGAAAAGTATTGGTCGCTCTTGTATCCCAAACGGTCGGATATCTGCTTGATGGACAGGTTGGTGCGGATCAGAAGATCCTTGGCATTTTCCATCTTGATATTCAGATAGTACGCATAGGGAGTAGAGCCATAGTACCGCTTGAACAGTTTATTGGTGTAGTCGTTGGATCGGTAAATGGACGCGGATATTTCATCCATATTCAAATCGATCTGATAGTTATTATCAATAAACTGCTTGATCGCCTGTGCTTCCTCCGGTATCTGATGGTCTCTGGTCTCATGGATACACAGCCGGTTGAGCAGCTTGAACACCAGCATACCGCACCGCTCCATGGTATCCTCCACCGGCAAATTTTGTTTGCTCAGTTCAAAGATCTCCTCAAAGATAGGGCTCAGCGCCTCACAACGGGAATACAGCACCTTCTTGTGCAAGCGAAAGGACTGGATCAGACTGGGTACCGCCGTACCCTTCAGGTTAATAAATATCTTTGTCCAGGGATCCGATGCACTGGAGCGATAGGAATGATGGGTATTCTCATTGAGAATATAGATATCCCCTGCTTTGGGCTCATAGGTTTCGTCCCCCACACGCAATGTGCCGGTGCCCTTGTAAATGTACTCGATAACTGTTACATCGGATTTTTCCCTGTCTATCCGGTAATACCTGTTGCAATAAGACACGCCTGCCATTTCCACCCAAAAAGGCGGAATCTTATCCGGCAGCAAAAAGGAATATACATCTTCAAACTTGTAAACGGAACCTGCCACATTCTCCACCCTCACCCGATTTTTTATATACCGCTCCCGGCAATACCACCCTCTTGCAAACACTGCTATTTTTAACAGAAGATGGTCGTAATTGGGGTTATATTTTGTTTATATTATAGATTATGTGCGCCGTACTATGCAATGCCATATATAATTTATTATCTTCCAAATACAATTTAGCAGAGCATTTTTCCCTTTATTTTCCGTCTATTTACAATTTGAATACTGTCTTTTTTGCGTTGGATGCCATTTATACCACCCGGTTGCGAAGCTCCCCGCCGGTCAAACATGCCACCACATTCTCGGCACAGATCTCGCTGACTGCGCTGATAGCCTCTTTGGAATACATGCCGATATGGGGCGTCACCACCACATTTTCCAGGCTCAGCAACGGATGATCAGCGGTCATGGGCTCGGTTTGCCACCTTTCGGGCAATGGCAATGATCTTGCCATCCATAATCTTTTGCAAGGTAGTTTTATTCTTGGTGTTCGTCCCCTTCTATATACTGTGAACTCAGTATAAAACAAGAAAAACACCACCGCAACGGCATATGCAATTGGAAATGTTACAAATACAATTTAACCGCCCGAAAATTAACTTTCGGGCGGTTCATTTATTCCATTATTCCATATCTATAAGCATTTTACCGATTCGGCAGGCCCGGGCATAGGCCATCGCCAAATACTGTTCATAGGGCATTTGTCCATAGGGGTCATTTTCATGTCTGCCGGGCTTGGATCTGAGATTCAGTTCAAAGGTCAGAATATCCGTAAATCCGCATTTTTGAAGCCGCTGGGCGATATACTTCCAATCTGCCACCCCGTCGAAGGGCAGTAAATGCAGATCGTCCAGCCAGGTGATCTTTCCGTCAAAATCCTTGATGCCCAGATTGTCATTGAGATGGGTACACAGCAGACGGTCACCATATTTTGCCAGCATATCCTGAGAATAATTATAGCACATCTCATGGCCGGAATCCCAGCAGAAACCCACCGTATCATCATTGGCAAAATGGGTCATCAGCGCATCTAAAAATTCCATACCCTCCACATTTTCAAAGGCAATCTTAATGCCCCGCTGGCGAGCATAGTCTACCACCTGACCGTAACGCGCCAAGCCGATCTCGGTCACATCATGCCTGTCAAAGCCCACAAAGGGATGCACCACCAGAATGGGAGCCTGCACAGCTACACAATGATCTACACAGGTCTGCAGCTTTTTTACACCTCGCTGTGCTTTCTCGTCCTCTGCGTGCCACAGCTCTGCCGCCATATCCCAGGGCGCATGCACAGATTGAAAACGCATATCCAGCTCCTTAGCTTTCTTTGCCAATCCCAGCATATCCACATCCGGGTCGCATATAACAAAAAAGCCATCAAAACCGGTGTTTTTCAGCATTTCCAGCTGGTCAATAAAGCCGATCCCGCAGGCACGACTCAAGCCTAAGGCAAACTGTTTTTTCCACATAGCATCCACCGCCTCCTTTTTTACCCATCATACACCAAAGAAACACCGGACGCAAGGATATATGCAATATCAATTCTGCCAAATCCAATTATTCCCACCGGCTTGGTATTGACATATTCATTGGTTTACCACTATTATCTATAGGAGGTATGTATATGGCTATTCACTATTGTGAAGAAACCCGGCAATTCTATTTGCATACCCATAACACCAGTTATGTGATGGAATTATATGAGGGGCTTTTGGCGCATAGTTATTGGGGGCGATCCGTAGACAGCATCCCGGTTTTGGATCCCGACACCTTCTACACCGACAGCAAGGGTAACACCTTCCAAGGCAAGACTTTGATGCATTTGGGGATTCCTGTGGACACCCGTGCAGATTTTAAAGAAGCCTTGATGGTATTTGAAAAACAATAACTTCTAACAGAGGTCGATAAAGCCGTCAAGACAAGCAACTCGACCCCGAAGTGTATGTGGATACTCGAGAGGGGAGCGATGGGAGCGCCGCCAGTGGCGGAAAAAGCGACCTGAGCGAGTGGCAGCGGTCGGTGAGCGACGCTGGCGTTTGCGCCAAGGAGAACACCGGGCACCGCAACAGGATCGAGTTGTGAAGTAAGTCAAACCACCTTGCGTAGCAAGCTTTTTAGGAGAACGGATTGCCACACCAGTCTGCGGACTGGTACGCAATGACGCATCGAAATACTTGCGGTGCAAAACGAACCGCCAATCATCAAACGCTGTGTTTTGACGATTGGCGGCTTTTTCGACACTCTGAAAAAATCTCCAATCGCCATGAAAGACGATTGGAGATTTTTTATTGCATATTATGCTGCGTAATTCTTGATCTTATCAATATTCCAATTCAGTTCATAGCCGGACAGCATAGCCTGGACAGCCAGGATCTGCTGGGCGGTATAATCTCCGATATTGGCATTGACAGATTCTACCAGATCCTTCAAGGTCATGGTATACTCCGCACTTTCAATGACCGTGCCATCGTTCAGAACCAGAACTACCTGTGCGATCAGGTTGGTGTCACCATAGCCCATCACATCATAGTTCTTCACACGCAGGGTCAGTTCCTTATTGGAAACAAAGCCGCTCCGGGTTCTGGAAACGGTGTTGCCGCCCTCCAGACGCAGACGGTAGCCGTAGGAAGCCACCTGGCTTTCGATGGCATCACTGCCTACGAACAGAGCCTTATAACCAACGCCGGTGACATTGGGTGCCAGGCTAGTCTTGGTAATGCCCATGTAGAAGCGGTTGAAGGTGTAGCCGCCGTCAGCAGTTTCCACAGCCATGTAACGACGGATAGCGCCGGTCAGTTCGGTCTTGAACTCCTTAACAGGAATCATGCCACAGTTCATGATGCCGCCGGTTGCGCCATAGGCATCGGTAGTGGTGTCCATACCGTAAACCAGGTATTCGCCAGCTTGAATGTTGCCGCTCAAGCTGCAACCATTCATGTCAATATACAGATCCTTGTTCAGAGTAATCTGCACATTGGTCAAGCTGCTATACAGCTTCACATACTGACCTTCGCCGCAATTTTCAACAGCCTGTGCCAGCGTCTCATAGTAGGTAATATCCGTACCGTTGACCACTGCTGCGTTCATAACATAGATGTTATCAGCAGCGGAGGTATTGCCCATATAGCTCTTCATGGTGCTGTCCTGGGCGGTCAGCTTGCTAAAGCTTGCATCATAGGCAGCCTGTCCCACAAAGTAGATGGCAGTATTCTCATTGGAGAAGGGATCGGGAGAACCGGCATAGCGGCTGTGAGCATAGACACCACGATCCACATTGGAGCTGCAGGCCAGGTTCACGCCCTCATAGATGTACACATTGATATTGCCTTCCACATGGCGGTCGGTCGCAAAGCCGGAACCGCTGGTGTTGTTATAGCAGCCACCGTATACACGGCGCAGGATGGTGCCGCCCTTCAGATAGATGTTTACATTGCCGTTTAAGTTGGCATGGGCCCATTCGTGACCGCCAAATACCTGATCCATGGTACCGCCGTTGATGGTAATGGTAATCTGGCTGCTCTTGGCACCGGGGCCGTAAATGTTGCCGCCGTAGATACCCATATAAGTACCGCCGTTGACGGTCACATTGGCATCATTCACATCGCACCAGTCGGCGCTACGCTTGCCGCTGCCGCCGCCCATGACCTTCAATGCCTTGGCGTTGTCCTGAACGGTCACATTGGTCTTTTCCACCCAACCTCTGCGGGAGCCGCCATAAATGGTATTGGGAATGTCGTGGTTGTTGACATTGATACCTGCATTCACGTTACCACCTACGACCAGCTTTGCTTCACCGGTCACAGTGGTGTTATTACCTGCGCCGCCACCGTTACCGCCGTAGATGCTATCCCATGTGCCGGACAGCACGGTCAGGTCAGTAGATGCAACGCTGCCGGTGCTGACACCGCCGAAAATCAGTGCCATGCCCTTAACTGTAACATCGGAATCGATCTTAGTGGTATAGCCGTTACAGAAAATTTCTGCATTGTCTGCAACCTTCAGGGTCATACCCTTAAAAGTAACAGCGCTGTTGATATTCACTATGCTCAGATTGGACAGATCCAGGGTGCCACCGGTGATGGTCACAGCCTTGTCATTTTCATACCATGCAAAATCTGCATCTGC
This sequence comes from Oscillospiraceae bacterium, assembly GCA_017549125.1. Lineage (GTDB taxonomy): Bacteria > Bacillota > Clostridia > Oscillospirales > Oscillospiraceae > Faecousia. The sequence goes on from JAFYVL010000084.1 coordinate 37,358, forward strand.
AGTCCATGTACCTACAATGTGGATGGTGCCGCCCTTGGCAACACGGATCATAGCCGCGGTCAGAGATGCCACAGGATCAGCCTCCGTACCGGCTGCAGTGTCATCGCCGTTGAGGCTCACATATACATCCTGCTTCAGATTTGCCCAGTTCATGGGATCTACCTGCTCAGCAGCCAGGGTAATACCGCCATAGACACTCAGAGCGCCCATATCGCACCAGAAGTTACCGTCGTAGCTGTGCTCGTACATAGAGGTGACCACGACCGTATGCTTACCGGCAGTCAGATACTGGGTCCACATGGGATTGTTGTTGACAATATAGCCGGAATTATCACAGACATACTTCTGATACTTGATGCCGTCCACGATCAGCAGCAAATGACCCTCGTCTGCATCGGCAACGGTCTTGGTAATCAGGTGGGTCTGCAGATCATAGTAGCCGTCTACGGGAACTTCCACGGTGTATGCCACATAGGGCACACCGGACAGCTCATAGATGGGCAGGTTGGCGCCGTCAAAGGTGTAGACCTCTACGCCGCCCAGGTAAGTAGAACGGTAGGCATAGCCTGCGGCCTCGGTATTTTCCAGGGTGTTCACAGTCCACTTATTCACAAACTGAGACTGACCGGGCAGCAGATGGTTCACGGAGCTGACAATGCCGGTAGCCTGACTGGGGCCGTAAATATCCATATAGTCATGATCCATCCAGCTGACCATAGCCGCATTGTCTGCGGTGCAGGAGATCATGCGGATCACATTGCGGCCCTTGACCAGCTCCACATTCAAGGTTGCCTTGCCCACCATATTATTAGATGCGGAGTAATCTGCGCCAGCATCTCTGGGAGCAAAGGGTACGGTAGTAAAGGTCTGGTCATTGATGCTTGCGGTGATGGCATAATCACCCACCGTATAATTGGAGGTGGTTGCAATATTGTACACATATTCAATGGTATAAGTACCAGCCTGCTCCACTTCCACGGTATAGGTAACCATGGGGTGACCCACAGCATTGCCAAAGCCCTTATGGGCCTGCAGCTGCTCCAGGGTCATCATCTTGGAGGCATCCTTTGTCATATTGCCAACCACAGAGCCGGAAACCTTGTAACGGTTGAGAACACCGTGGGTCTCTGCCTGCAGGGTGGCCTTATAGGTGGCCGCACCAATGTTCACAGAAATATTCTCTGTGTCCTCTAGGTCACTGCCATCGGTAAAGCAGAGAATATAACGGACGCTGTAATTGAGCGTGCTGTTGCCTGCCACATCAGCAATAGACAAGCTGCAGAGCTTCGTTCCTTTTGCCATAGAGACACCGGAAGCGGTGGGAACAGCCAGAATGGTAGTCTTGCCATTTTTGGCTGTCTTTGCTTCTACATTTACATTTTCCATGTCAGAGGATACCGTGACCTTCTTGCTGGCTTCGGGAGTCAGCACCAACTGCACATAGTCCACTGTCTTGCCCTCCGGCAGGTTGGTCAGGGTCACATCCACAGTGGCTACGCCGTCGCTTAGAGATACAAATTCCAAATCCACACAGCCTTCTGTGGCTGCGCCTGCGGAAAAACCAAAGAAAGCCATCAGCACTGCCAGACAAATGGCAGCGGTAATAATCTTATTTTTCATTTTCATGGTTATTTACCTCCTGCCTTTCTTAGTTCCAACCCATAAGGGTTGCAATTTCTGCGGCCAGAGTTTCGCCGATAGCCTGCTGACCAGCCACACTGGGGTGACTCCACAGGCCATCCTGATAAGTGGGAAGCTGCACATAGCTTACCTGCATAGCAGCATCCTTACCCTGGTTATAAGCATTGATTGCGGAAATGATCCATTCTTGCTTGCTGTCGCCATCCATATTGGATGTGGTGCCCATAGCACCATATGCCCAAATGATTTTTGCATTGGGATTTGCAGCACGAACCTGATTGATCATCACTGCCACATCGGTCATATACTGCTCAGCCGTAACAACAAGGTTTCCATTATTATCCTTCAAAGTGGCATCGTTGGTGCCCAGGTTAATGACTACCACATCTGGCTGCCACTGACTATGATCGTAGTCGCCCAGTTCGATCAGCATGGACTGTTCATCATAAATGCGAGTAATGGACTTATTCTCTACATCTGCGCTTGCAGAACTGGAGAAATACCAGCCACCGCTTGCGATGCTGTAATAATCAGCATCCAGCGCATCTGCTGTTACATTGGCATAGGAGTAGTAGGAATAGGTTTTATCTGTGTAAACACCGTCAGTAACGATACCCAAAGGATCGTGGCTCTTGGTCACTACGCCGAAGCCAGCGGTGATGGAGTCGCCCACAAACTGGATCTTGCGGGTCTTAGCCTGTGTCTGCTGCAGGCTGCCGGTATAGCTGACACTGTAAATATACAGGCCGCCATTCTTAGAGTCCACACTCTTGGATACCGCAATAGTATGCTCGCCTGCTTCCAAAGAGGATGCAATCTTCAGAGTCTGCTGCGTGTAGAAGGTATCCAGGTCGAAATACACACCCTCACCGCCGTCGATCTGCACGAACAGACCGGGCTCATTCTTATCGTTGATGCCTGCGCTATGCATAACGGTCATATACACATCACCGGAGAAATTACCGGTCATGGTAAAACTGGAAGCAGAAGGTTCCAGGTACAGCGCACTACCCACCTTGGTGGGTCTGCCAACAGGATTGGTGTAGGCAAGCAGTGCATCTGCACCCACAGAAGCATTCTGGTAAGCAATACCATCAGCAAAAATTGCCTGCTTGATATTTGCCAGCAATGCGCTCTGATCCTCACCTGCCAAATGCTTTTCATTGACGATCTTCAGATCACGAATATCAATAACGCCATCGCTGTTCTGATCCAGCTCATTGATCACGGTTACGGTATAATATGTGCCGCTGGCATAAGCGACCACAGCACCGTTAGGAACTGCATCGGTATCTGCCAGTACATCGCCCTGGCTGTCAGTGACGGTAACATCGCCATGGAAATTGCTCTTGAGCATCAGCACATTTACATTGCCGCCAATGGTAACACCACCGTTTTCAATGGTATATACAGAGCCTTCCACCAAGCCCTCGGGAACCTGCATCAGAGTAATGGGGTCGATCTGGGTCTGTGCCAGCTTTACGTCCTCACCATACACGGTCAAAGCTGCAATGTCGCACCAGGTAGCACCGGATTCGCAAATCGCAGAAATCAAAATGGTATGGATACCCTGGGTCAGATAAGTGGTCAGATTCTGCTTATTCTTCTTGAAGCCCTCAGCAACCTCCGCTACAGGCATCTTATACTTCACACCATCGATCACCATAATGATGTAACCGGAAGCTTGAGCACCGGTGTTCATGGTGGTGTGCATATCATAGTAGCCATCTGCAGGAATATCCAGGGTATAGCTGACCCATGCCAGTTCCTTGATCGTGGTGTAGTCCAGCATATCGTAGGTCATGGTGATCTTCTCAATGCCGCCCAGGTAGCTCTTTGCCCAATCGTAGGTGCTGCCGGAATTGACGTTGGTATAGCCGTTATAGTAGGCAGCCTCACCGGACTGGAAGTAGTTAACCGTCTGGGTCACAGGGGTCACCTTCTGATCGCCATCGATCTCAATATAGTCCTGGTTCAGCCAGCTGACAGAGGCATTGTTATCCGCATTCACAGAGATCATGCGGATCACATTGTAGCCCTTTTCCAGCTGCACGGTGATCTCGCTCTGTGCCCAGCCATTGGACTCAGACTCATAGGGGGCATAAGCCATCTGATAGAAATTCTTGTCATTGACAGATGCGGTCATGTAATAATCCGCCATGTCATAACCGGAGTTCATTGCCACTCGGTACACGCTGCGCAGCGTATAGCTGCCTGCCTCGGGGGCATCCACCATGTAGGAGACATAAGCAATGCCGGACTTGTCTACCAGGCCCTTCTCCTGCATATCCGCAAAGGTCTGCATATGGGTAGGATCGTAATTGATACCACCCACCACTGTGCCGCTCTTACCGGCTTCATTGCTGGAGGTATAACGGCCGATCACACCGTTTTCTGCTTCCAGGCGCACCGGTCTTTTTACCTCAGATGCCTTATCCACGGTAACCACCTGCAGATCGGTATCTACAAAGATACAGTCCACATTGACCCAGTCGCTGCCGCTCTTGCGCTGGTCAGCGGTCATGGGGATAAAGGTGATCTCGTTGATGCCTTCCTGCAGGGTCAGCTCCGTATTATAGGTATCGTAGGTCCAGTTATACTGGGCATTCTTATCAAAGAAGCTCTGGGCGCCAAAGGCACCGTTTACCATGAATACAGAATAGGGATCTTCTTTCCAAGTCTTGCTGGTGCTGTCCCAGATGCCGGGGTTATTCAGGCGATAACGAGCCTTAAAGGTGTATGTACCGGCTGCAGGCGCATCTACATAAATGGTGACACCGGAAACCGAATCCTTATCTACCGTACCGGCCTTGATCTGAGCCAGCGAAGGATTGAAGATGGTGTTGCCGCCACCGATGACCTTGCCTGCCGCATTGCGGTAATCACGCTTGGCATCGTTATTGTTTTCCGTATTATTATAGGTATGCCACAGGGCATAGCCTTCGTTCTTATACTCCGCCTCGGCGTACCACCAATCCATCTTGGGATTGGACTGGATCACAGCCTTTTGCAAGCCGCCGTGCAGGTACAGCTCGTTGTAGTTGAACCAGGATATATTATTACCGCAGGTATCAGCAGATGTGCGCTTGGCAGGCGCAGTAAATGTCAGCACATGGTTACCCTCTGCCAGGTATACAGACATATTTACCTTACCGCCGGAGCCGGCTGCATTATCTACATGATTAAACTCAAAGGCATAGGGTTTGCCGTCCACTAACAATCCCAAAGCCCGGGTATTGGACTTACCGTCTGCGCTGTCGTACTCTGCTGTGATGTCATAATAGCCATCTTCCGGAGCGTTGACCGTATAGGTAAAGCTTCTGAGCTTTTCCACATTGGAGGTGCTCATATTGGAAACAGGAATGGTATTGTCACCCCAGCCACCGTCACCGACAGAGCCACCGGCATTGATGGTGGTATAACCATATACATAGGGTGCATCACCGGCACGCAGAACGGTTTCCTGCGCCTTGACCGGCTCTACAGCATACTGACCGGAAATCTTCAGATAGTCCACATTGCCCCAAGCGCAGGTAGCGCTCGTCTGGGTCTTTGACTCATCTGTCCAGTTGGCAGGACCGTCCTGCTCAAAGGTTATGGGCTGAACATAAATTACATTCAGACCCTTTTGCAGAGTAACCGCAACCTCTTCTGTTTTACAGTAACTTCTTCTGCTTGCCACAGTGTTGCCGCCAATGTAGTTGGCTTTATAAGCAACGGTCGCATCAGGATCCGTCATCTTTTGGGAAGGGTTGACTGCAAATGCAGTATAGTAGTTTTCGCCACCGTTTGCTGCAACCTCCAAATAATTCTTTGTGCCGTAGAATGTACCGGCAGAAGACAGATAATAGGTGCCCGTCTGTTCTGCTCTGACATAAAATGCCACAAAGGTACTGTTGGATTTGTCGATGAAACCGTTGACCAAGTCCTTATCGGAATTGGGATCATCGAACCAGCCAAAGTATCCGCCAGAGGCGCCGGCCGCCATCAAACCGCCGGATGCACTGGTGTTAGCCTCCGTTTTGGAATACCTGTTCCAAACAGCATATTCCGTGTTCTCTGCCTCAATGGTTACATACTGCTTGTTTTCTGCAGCCTGGGTCGTAATCCCCAGAACCGGAACGCAGGACAGCAGCAAACACAGGCAAAGGCTCATTGCTAGAATTCGCTTAAAATTCATTGCATTTCCTCCTTTGATCATTCAGCGGCATATTTGCCGCAAAAGATTACAAACCACAGATGGAAGGTTTTTTGTGAAATCTTACAAAAACCAACAGGCACCTATAATCCGTTTAATTGTATTCTACAAAGAAAGCAACACCTAAACAACGGAATATCCAATTAAAAAACTGTCAATTACAATTTCGCAGATACATAAATCCAGTTTTTAAAAGCAATTAGTAGCCATTTACAACTTAAAACTGTCAAAAACAAGTGCTTTTCCTCTACCCCTTCATCCCCTATTTAAATTTCGTCGCCTTGCCAACCACCGGGGCGACGGAAATGGGTAGAAATGGTTGCAAACAGATGCAAATGGCATCAAATATCCCATGGTTTCCAAAATTGATGGAAATCATGGGGTTTCCTTTTTTTGCAAGATTTACCGAAAAGAAACAATCATATTCTGCAACTGTGGGGTAAAAATACTCTTGCGGAAAGAAAAATGCTTTCTTCGGAAAGTGTTGGACTTTCCAAAGAAAGCGAAGTTCACTTATAAAAGTGAGCGCAAGAAAAGGAGAGATTGATTATGAAGAGCAACAACAGTATCAATGTTCCCGGCGCA
>JAFYVL010000085.1 GCA_017549125.1 Oscillospiraceae bacterium
ACCCACGCCGCCCTTGCCGGCAACTGCAATGGTATGAGGCATTTAAGTAGTCTCCTTAGTGAAATTCGCCAGTATCGGTTTTGGGCATAGTTCCCCCATAGCGATACTACGATATAGTACCATATTTCCTCTGTAATTTCAACCCAAATTTACACGGATTGCAAAAAATTTTACAAGATGCCAACCATTTCTTTCCTTTATCAGCGCACACAGGGTGCGATGTGTGCATCGCGCCTTACGCAAGGTTTGGAAAATCCAGAATTTTGTTGCTTTTTGGTGGGGTTTCCTATATAATTGTTGTGTATAATTTCAGCAGGACTTCAGTTGCCTGTGATAAGATAAACGCATGCTGTACAAGGAGCGTAAACGTTTTGATAGAAGTTAAGAATTTAACGAAGCGGTATGGCAACCACACCGCTGTGGATCATCTGTCCTTCTGTATCCCCCAAGGACAGATCTTCGGTTTCCTCGGACCTAACGGCGCAGGAAAATCCACCACCATGAATATCATGACCGGATGCCTTGCCGCCTCAGAAGGCCAGGTAACCATTGGCGGTTATGATATCTATGCCCAGGCAGACAAGGCCAAGAAGCTTATGGGGTATCTGCCGGAGCAGCCGCCTCTGTATATGGATCGCACCCCCAGAGAGTATCTGGCTTTTGTGGCAAGAGCCAAAAAGATCCCTGCCAAACAGATCGGCAAGGAAGTAGCCAGAGTGATGAAGCTGACCAAGATCGTGGATGTGGCAGATCGGCTGATCCGACATCTGTCCAAGGGTTATTGTCAGCGTGTGGGTATTGCCCAGGCCATTTTGGGCGATCCCCAGATCATTATTCTGGATGAGCCCACGGTGGGTCTTGACCCCATTCAGATCGTGGAAATCCGGGATCTGATCCGCAAATTAGGCAAAGATCACACCGTGATCCTGTCCAGCCATATTTTGTCCGAGGTGCAGGCTGTTTGCAATCAGGTGATGATCATCGCCAATGGCAAGCTGCTGGCCTGTGACACTCCGGCTAACTTAGAACAACAATATGCCAGCACCGTGACCATTGATTTGACGGTGGAGGCTGATAGCCAGTTTGTAGAATCCATGCTGGTTAAGATCTCACAGCAGCACACCATTGTGAAGCAGTTCCAAGGGCGCACCCAGGCCCAGATCCGCACCCAAAAAGGCCAAGAGGATGCCATCTGCCGCCAGATCTTCCAGGCATGTCGGGACGCCAACTCCCCTATTTTGTGCATGAATGTGAACACACCCAGCCTGGAGGATATCTTCATCCAGCTGACACAAGCAAAGGAGGGAGCGTAATATGCGAGCGATTTATCGGCATGAGCTTTCCTCTCATTTTTCCAATTTGACCGGTTATGTGTTCGGTGCATTTTTGTTGCTGTTCACCGGCTTATTTACGGTGTACTACAATGTGGAAGGCGCATTGGCATATTTTGAATACACCCTTGGTGATATTTACATTGCGCTGGTGTACGTGATCGCCATTCCCCTGCTGACCATGCGTGTGATCGCAGAGGAGCGGAAACAGAAAACCGATGCGCTGCTCTATTCCCTACCCATTTCCATGACCCGTGTGGTACTGGGCAAATATCTGGCCATGCTGACCGTGTTGGCCGTTCCCATGGGTATTGTCTGTCTATACCCGCTTTTGCTGAGTGCTTATGGTCCTATGCATTTACCTACCGCCTTCGGCGCGATTGGTGGTTTCTTCCTGTTGGGCGCATCCCTGTTATCTATGGGTCTGTTTGTCTCTGCGCTGACAGAAAGTCAAGCGGTTTCCGCCGGTATGTGCTTTGTGGTCATGTTGATAAACTATTTTATTGCCGATCTGGCAAACTTCATCGGTGCATCCGCCTTTGCCTCCTATGCCGCTTATGCAGTGGTACTGTTGCTGGCAGGTTTGGTGGTTTATCGCCGTACCAAGAACCAGGTCATCGGCATTGGCGTTTGTCTACTCGGTCAAGGTGGTTTACTGCTGTACTACACCTCCAATCCCCGTGCCTTTGAAGGCTCTTTCGGCGAACTGATCCGTAAACTGTCTGTATTTGAACGGTTCTATGATTTCGTATTGGGCATCTTTAACCTGAAGAGCATTCTGTATCTGGTGAGTGTTTGCGTTTTGTTTGTCTATCTGACCGTGGAGACCATGGAGAAGCGGAGGTGGAGCGAATGAAAATCAAACAATTCTTAGCACAATTCCGTAAACGCTCTGTACAGGAAGGTTTATACCGTAGCAGCGTAACAGCGCTGGTACTGGCACTGATCATTGCGATCAATATTTTTGTGGGTACGCTGCCTACAGAAATGACGGAGTTTGATCTGACCTCTGACAATCTCTACACCCTCTCCCAGCCTTCCAAAGATCTGATGAATTCCCTGGAAGAAACGGTCACCCTTTACTGGATCGTGCAACCGGGTGTGGAGGATGATAAGGTGGATACCCTACTGGATCGGTATGCTGGCAACTGCGACAGAATCATAAAGGAGAAGCTGGATCCCGATCTGAATCCCACCTTTATCAAAAGCTACCCCAAAGAAGAAATGAACAACAACGGTGTGTTGGTCACCTGCGGTGATCGCTACCGCTATGTGGATATTGAAGAGATCTATAAAGAGACCCTCGATTACAATACCTATCAGTATGTATACGAGTTCAACGGCGAGGACGCTATCACCTCCGCCATTGACTATGTGACCAGCGACAACCTCCCCACTATCGGTCTACTGACCGGTCACGCAGAGGCAGAACTGGACAAAACCTATGCTAGCCTGTTGACCTCTGAGAACATTCTGACCAAGGAAGTACCCCTGGCGGCCATGTCCGGTGTACCGGAGGATGTGGATCTGCTACTGATCAATCAGCCCACCCGGGATATTTCCGCAGAGGAAGCCCAGCGGATCACCCAGTTTGTGCAACGGGGTGGTGATCTGATGCTGGTAAGCAATGTTTCCCCCGAAGAAACATATTTTAATCTTTATGAAATGATGGGCAAATACGGCATGTCCGCTGTGCCCGGTGTAGTTTTCGAAGGCAATGCCCAATATTACTACAACAATCCCAACGAGCTGATCCCCAATATCCATTCCCATGGCATTACCGAGCCTTTGATCAGCAGCGGCGGTATGGTGCTACTGGCAGACAGCCACGGCATTTCCACTAAGTCTGTAGAGGGTGCAAGTGTTGTTTCTGTGTTGGAGACCACCCGGGATGCCTACTCCAAGACCGGCGCATGGCCCTTGACCACTGCCCTCAAGGAAAATGGCGATCTGGATGGCCCATTCAGCACAGCTGCGGCCTATGAAAAAGAGGATTCCCGTGTGCTTTGGGTCGGCTGTGGTTATCTCATGGAGTCCGGTTCTTCTGCCATGTCTAACAATTTGGATTTCTTTATGAATTCCATCAACTGGATGAGTCAGCGTGAAAACCGCATTTCCATCCGTCCTAAGTCCATGGAAGAGCAGCATTTAGTGATCAATGCAGAATCTGCCAACACCTTGAAGATCGTGCTGTTGGGTGTGATCCCTGTAAGCTTCCTGGCGGTGGGTCTGTATATTTACTTCCGGAGGAAAGGCAAATGAGACGGTCTGTGAAATTACTGATTCTGCTGGGTTGTCTGGTGGTTGTTTGCCTGGCTACCTGGTGGTCGAAAGTGCATTTTGCCACCAAACCCAACATCTCCCCCATGGACGAGGGCATTGAGATCTTTTCCATCGGGGATGCATCCAGCGTCAGCTGGACTTGCAATGGCAATACGATTACCTTTGAGATTTCGCAGGAGGAATGGATCTACACGGAAGATCCCGGCTATATAATCAACCATGTGTATAAATCGGATCTGACAGATCAATTGAACAGCCTTCGGGCACGAAAGGTCATTGAAGATCCCGATGCGCCGGAAGAATACGGCCTGGATACCCCTCTGTGTACGGTCACCGCAGGCGACCGGGTGTTACACTTTGGCGAGGAAGCCCCTGTGGGCGGTTTGCGGTATGCTTCTGTGGGAGACGGCAAGGTGTACATGGTATCTACCTCTGCGGTGTATCCCTTTACCCGTACGGTAGAGGAAATGATTCAGTTGAACACCACACCCGATCTGTCCGGAACGACGCAAATTATTATCCAGACCCAGGAGAAAGAAATAGCTCTTCATTGCAACGAGGACTGGGCATGGGAGGAACTGGATGCAGAGGACTCTGACACCCTGTCCACATGCCTTAAGAAACTGCGCTACTCCACGTGCCTGGCTGTGAATCCGGAGGATCTGAGCGTGTATGGCTTGGATGCCCCCACCGCCATCTACACATTTATTTTTGGAGAGGATCGCTTCACCCTCTTCTTTGGTGAATCCGCTGAAGGTATTTGTGTTATGGAGAAGGATCAAAACAGGGTTTATTTGATCAACCAAGCCTCTGCCGAATTCTTTGTGAAGCTTAGCCAAAGTTTATAGAAAACAGCTGCCTTACGTAAGGCAGCTGTTTTTTACCCCTCAGTCACACATCCATTTGGTAAGTAAGGGAAGAAGACTTTTTGATGGTACTGATCAAAACATTTCTGCCCGCATTCCTCATCCGGCTCTTCGAGCCACCTTCCCCCCGGGGGAAGGCATGAGAGGGGTATTTGTAGATTGTGCAAAAAGGGGCTGGAAAATTTGTTAAATTTTATACATAATTGCGCTTGAATTTAACATTTCATGGTGCTATGATATCACACGGCAAAAAGCCACCGCAAGGAATCCCCTTACGGAACATCTAAATAAGAATCGAAGGCGAATATCATGGAAACCTATTTGATCAGTCTGGCCGCTTGTATGATTGGCGGACTGATGCTGTCCCGTCTGACCAAACTGTTGAACCTGCCTGCTGTCACCGCTTATCTGGTAGCCGGTCTGCTGCTTGGGCCTTTCTGTCTGGGTGCGTTGGGTGTACCCGGTATGGGTTTTAACTCCCTGGCACAAACCGAAAGTATGAGCATTGTGACCCAAACCGCATTGGGCTTCATTGCCTTTACCATCGGCAACGAGTTCCGGCTGTCTCAGCTGAAGGCCATGGGCAGCAGTGCCATTACCATCGGCATTTTACAGGCGGTGATCACCACTGTGTTGGTAGACATCGTTTTGATCGTTGTGCATCTGTGCTTCCCCAATGTATTGTCCTTGCCCAGCGCCATTGTGTTGGGCGCGATCGCATCCGCAACCGCACCGGCAGCTACCTTGATGGTGGTTCGTCAGTACAAAGCTGACGGTCCTTTAACCAAGCTGCTACTTTTGGTGGTTGCCATTGACGATGCAGTGGGTCTATTGCTGTTCTCCATTTCCTTTGGCATTGCTTCTGCCCTGTCTCATGGTCAGATCAATCTGCTGGGTGTGGTGATCGAGCCTATCGTGGAAATCGTCCTGTCTCTGGGCTTGGGCGCAATTATGGGCTGGCTGCTGAACTGGGTGGAGCAATTCTTCCACTCCCGAAGCAAGCGTATGACCATCTCCATTGCCTTTGTGCTGCTGACCGTAGGTCTGTCCATGCTGAAGTTCCACATTGGCCCTGTCCATTGCGGATTCTCTCTGCTGCTGGTGTGTATGATGACCGGTACGGTATTCTGCAACATCTGTGACACCTCTGAGGAGCTGATGGATCGTGTGGACGGTTGGACCATGCCCTTGAACATTCTGTTCTTTGTGATCTCCGGTGCGGAGTTGGATCTGAAGGTACTGATCCAGCCCACTACCCTCTTGATCGGTGTGATCTACATCATCGCCCGCTCTCTGGGCAAGTATTTCGGCTCGGATCTGAGCTGTCATTTGACCAAGCAATCCAAGCCCATTTGCGACAATTTGGGCATTACCCTACTGCCTCAGGCCGGTGTGGCATTGGGTATGGCATTGACTGCCTCCACCCTGCCCGGCGGCACATTGGTTCGCAATGTGATCTTGTTCAGCGTGCTGGTCTACGAATTGATAGGCCCGGCATTGACCCGTCGCAGCTTGATCGCTGCAGGCGAAATCCAGCTAGAAGGCCGTACCAGCGCAAGAAAACTCAACGAGAAATAAAATATTCCACGTAAGGGAGGGCTTGACCCTCCCTTATTTTTGTCATAATTTTTTGTAAACTTATTATGTTAACCTGCGTAATATATCATCACCGTTTTTTGTCCCCTATTCTCATTAAGCTGTTATTCTCAGAAATAACTCTGTAGTGTTCTGTAACATCTGAAACTTTATATTTGTACAACGGATGCACCATGATAAAACCGTGTCATCGCGAAGCCGCAAAGCGGCTGTGGCGATCTCCAGCGTCAAATAGCTGTTACTCTTCCTATACACCGGAGATTGCCACGCCTGCAGGCAGGCTCGCAATGACACAAGATTTTAGTTGTTACAAAATAACAGAGGCAATGACCGCATCGGCCCTACGACGCATCGAAATGACAAAGCGATAACTTGGAATTTGAAGCGCAAGGGCGTTTCATCTCATTGCGCGTTAACCCTGGGAAATTATCGTTTTTGCCCTTCACCCCCCGGTAACGCTACAAATACCAATTTACCGCTTTGCCTCCCCTGTAGGGGAGGTGCCCCAAAGGGGCGGAGGGGTTTACGGAGATTGAGATCTGCTAACCCCTCAGTCGCTTCGCGACAGCTCCCCTACGAGGGGA
>JAFYVL010000086.1 GCA_017549125.1 Oscillospiraceae bacterium
CGAGGAGCTGAAAGCCCACTGTAAATTCACCCCGGATACTACCGGCATGATTCTGAAAATGGAAGTCGGTAAGGTGTTTGCAAAGGTTTTGGAGCATGCCGGTGTGTATAAGAGAACGTTGGATGGTGCGGCTGCATTTGACCGTTTCATCCGTTATGTGAACAGGGAGGTATAATATCATGAATATTCTTGTGACTGGAGGCGCCGGATATATTGGCAGCCACACCGTGGTGGAACTGATGAACGCAGGCCACAATCCCATTATCGCAGATGATTTGAGCAATGCACACTATTCCGCTGTTGACCGTATTGGCAAAATCACTGGAAAGGTGCCAACCTTCTATAAGGTCAATTGTGCCTGTAAAGCGCAGCTGCGCCATGTTTTCTCTCAGCATAAGATCGATGCTGTGATCCATTTTGCTGCGTTTAAGGCTGTTGGTGAGAGCGTAAAAAAACCGCTGGAGTATTACCGCAACAATCTGGACAGCACCATGACTCTGCTGGAAGTGATGGAAGAGTTTGGCTGCAAAAAATTAGTATTCTCTTCTTCTGCAACTGTTTACGGTCCCAACAACCCTCATCCCTATAAGGAAGAGATGCCTGCCATCCAGTCTTCTTCTCCCTATGGCTGGACCAAGGTGATGAATGAGCGGATCCTGACCGATTACTGCACCGCACATCCTGACTTCAGCGCTGTTCTGCTTCGTTACTTCAATCCCATTGGTGCCCATGAATCCGGCCTGCTGGGTGACGATCCCAACGGCATCCCCAATAATCTGATGCCCTATATCGGCCGTGTGGCAGCAGGCCAGTTGGAGAAGCTGACCATCTTTGGCGGCGATTATGAGACTCCCGACGGTACCTGCCAGAGAGATTACCTGCATGTGGTGGACTTGGCTGTTGGCCACCTGAAGGCACTGGAGTATGCTGCGGAGCATAATGGTGTTGAAGCAATCAATCTGGGTACCGGCAACGGCATCTCCGTTCTGGAACTGGTCAATGCTTTCCAGAAGGTCAATGGAATTAAACTGCCCTATGTGGTCGGTCCCCGCCGTGATGGTGACCTGCCTGCATTCTGGGCGGATGCAACCAAGGCAAAGCAGCTGCTGGGCTGGGAAGCCACACATACAGTCGAAGATATGTGCCGTAGTAGTTGGAATTTTGCAAAAAAGGGTGTATAATGGTGGCCTAAGATTTTTTCCAGTGAGGTCAATATTTCCAGTCCATCGCGCAGGATCCTTTGCTGGATGTGATCTGCTATATCCTTGTAGTAGGTGTTGGTCTGTCCGTTTTGTTCTCCAGAAATGTCGGAAAACCTGTTGCCAGGCGGATGCCCTGCTATTGGTTGTGATCTTCAGCCGCTACTGCGTTCGAAACAATTCTCCATTCCAAACGGGTACCCCGGGTCAACTGATCCGGGGTATTCTTTAACCTAATGATCGTATAGTTCCGGAACGTAGTATAGGCAACAGCGGATGGCTGGTTTGAAATAGCTTATGATACAGCAAAATCATACTCTCGCAGAAGCGTAGTTCAATTTTTGATATGTGTATAGCGGTCTGTTGCCGCTTAAACTGTGATGTGATTTTATCATAAAACTATATAAATTCGTAAATTTGCATTGTAAAATGATGCAAATTACTTCGATTGATTCCAAAGACATATGTATTGAATTAACAAATTTAGTGTATGTAACATGGCAGCAGAAATTTATTTCAAAAATAGTCATAGTTTATTCATATTGAAGAATTATTATCTGGGCATCCAAACAGGAGCACTGGATCACAGCATGTACCTGGACAATATCTCACTGGACTTATATGATGAAAGTCAACCTACAGAATAATTCTAACACAAATATTGCATTGCCGTTGGTATAGCTGTTTGCCCGTAACGAGGCAGTTCCTGCAGGATTTATTCAAACTCTGCTTAGGAGGTATCATGTTATGAAATATATGAAAAATATGAAGAAAGCTCTGGCTAATCTGGTTTATTATCTTGAAGAGACCATGGCAGAATATGTGGAAAGTCAGGATCGGATTCGTCACATTACCACACTGGATTGGAGGTTTCAAGGATGAAAAAGAATAAAGAGCTTGTGGCAAAAATTTTTAGGCCTCAGTTCGCCTGTATTTCCCAATTCATGGCAGCCTACATGGAATATCAGGATCGTGTAGGCCGATAACCCGGCATGTGCCGCTTGCATTAGTAACTGAATATTTAACTGCCATTTCAGGTCAAAGCATTTGCTTCTTGGAGTGGCAGTTTTTGGTTCCGAGAACCGGACAGAAGTATCTACCGGTTTTGAGGTATTTGGTGTGATACTTGCGGACATCGAGATGTTTTTAGCTAAATTGATGCGCCAGAAAAGTGAATCTTTTTGGTTTTGGGTTATCAAAATCATTTTGTGCATATTCAAGAAAAGTTAGTCTATTCCGTTTTGGGGTTACGGAATATATAATAATATCAACAAAGGAAAGCAAAACCCCACGGTCTTGGGTAATAATCCGGGATGAAGTGGAAACCTTTGTGGATTCGTAATCACTCAGCATATCCTAAAAAAACAATATTTGGAGGAATTAATTATGTCTGTTAAAGTTGCTATCAATGGTTTTGGTCGTATCGGTCGTCTGGCTTTCCGTCAGATGTTCGGCGCTGAAGGTTTCGAAGTTGTTGCGATCAACGACCTGACCTCCCCCAAGATGCTGGCTCACCTGCTGAAGTATGACTCCACCCAGGGCGCATACGCAGCTCCCTTCGGCACCC
>JAFYVL010000087.1 GCA_017549125.1 Oscillospiraceae bacterium
GAGCCGGAGATCGCGTTCGCCGATCTGAGCGACGATATGCGCCTGGCGGAGGATATGATCAAGTATATCATTTCCTATGTGCTGGAGCGGGCGCCGGAGGAGATGGCTTTCTTCAACCAGTTTGTGGATAAGGGCCTGATCGATCGGCTGAACCATGTGGTTAACTCGGAGTTTGGTCATGTGACCTACACGGAGGCTATCGAGATTCTGGAAAAGTGCAACGACAAGTTTGCCTACCCCGTCTACTGGGGCTGCGACCTGCAGACCGAGCACGAGCGGTATCTGACTGAGGAAGTCTTTAAGCGCCCCGTATTTGTCACCGATTACCCCAAGGAGATCAAGGCTTTCTACATGAAGCTGAATCCCGACGGCAAGACCGTGGCAGCTATGGACTGTCTGGTTCCCGGCATCGGCGAGATCATCGGCGGCTCTCAGCGTGAGGACGATTACGAGATTCTGAAGAATCGTATCGAGGAGCTGGGTATGAACCCCGAGGACTACGGCTTCTATATGGATCTGCGTAAGTACGGCTCTGCCCGTCACGCAGGCTTCGGTCTGGGCTTTGAGCGCTGCGTCATGTACTTGACCGGCATGGGCAACATCCGCGATGTTCTCCCCTTCCCCAGAACCGTTGGCAACTGCGAACTGTAATAATAAAAGTGAGGTAACCACGGTTACCTCACTTTTTTGTTATAAATCGTTGCCTGCGTAATAGCGGCGCAGGGGCTTATACAGTACCGCAGCCACGGCTACGGTCAGCAGCATGGTGGGAATCATGTAGGCCGCATTGTAGACCAAGGAATAGATGGTAGCATCATCAAATGTGCCGAAATTCAGCACTTCGGTAGGCTCATAAATCCGGTAAATGGTTACACCGCTGATGAAATGCACCACAAACCGCAGGGCATTGCCCAGCACCGCACCGGGGAAGATACCCCATGCCTTGCCCTTGAACAGACCGGCAATACCCAGAGGGGTGAAGGCCACAAGGTAATCCAGCAGCATAGACTGCCAACCCCAGGCATAAGCGCCGTCAAAGATCATTTGCAGCAGGCCGAAGGCAAAGGCTGCGATCAGACCCCTGCCCAGACCCCACCGCAAAGCGTACAGCGCAATGGGAAATGCCGCAAAGGTAATCGAGCCACCGTTGACCATGTTGCCAAACAGCTTCAAATAGCTTAAGATCTGCGCAATGGCCACCAGAACAGCGCCCTCGCACAATGCCCGCACCCGTAAGTGCATCTTGTTTTTCGTGTTTTCCATAAAAATACCTCCATTTTTCTCTGCTCCTCTCATTCGGAGCGTTCAACAACGCAAAGAAATAGAATTTTTGATGATTTGGGCAACAGATTTTGTCTCAAATCAAGCTTTGGAAATACCGGAATACTTTGTGTATTTCGGTGTTTTCAAAGTGCAGAGTTGGGGCAAAAGATGCGTCCAAATCGCAAAAAGATTATTTTTTTGCGTTGCAAAAAAATAATCGCATTGCAAACCCGTCTAGGTGCAATGCAATACGAAGGTATTTCATCTGTGCATCTTTTCCTACGACGGTATTGACCGTATCAGGTTCACGGGTCAGGACTACCTAGTCCAATCTCAGCTTGCTGCAGCAAGCACCCCGAAGATAGATTTGTTCTGCGATGTAATAATTATATCACAGGAAACAGAATTTGTCAATCCCAGGCATCTGCCGTTGATTTTCGAGAAATATGGCTCTATAATGAAAAAAGGAGGTGGGAGCATTGGTGTGGTTTGCCCGGGTGATTCCTTGGGAATTCCCCGATTTTTCCGTGGACACCCACTTAGAACAACTGTACCAAGCTCAATCCCAGCTGGAACATAACGGCAAACTCCGTGGCCATACCCACAGATTTTTCATAGTAGCCCAAAAAAGTCGGTGATGCGTTTGCATCACCGACTCTTTTATGATTATTCAGTTTCCTGTGCCGGGAAGAATTTTGCAGAGCAGAGCAAAGTCTGTACATCTGCCAGGTTGAACAGTGCCATGGGATCCTCGGAACTGCCTTCCAGAGCGCCGATGGTGAAGCTTAAATATACATCATCTATCTCTGCTACACAGCCCAGATAGATGTACACTTCCACGTAATAGCCGCTGCCGTCAATATGATAGTAGCCATCGAAATCACCGAATTTCTGCTCGCCGTAGCCTTCGCACTCTTCCTTGCTGGCCTCCTGGTTGTAAGTATAGCAATCATAGTCAGCACACAGATAGGCTTCTACTTCCACATTTGCCTTGGAATCCGTATAAACGATGCACCAATCCTTTTCCTCGATAGCAAAATTCTCAGGTGCGCCAATCTCCACCTTGGTCAGATCTTCCAGGTCGCTGGCTTCAATGGTCATTTCTTTTACCTGCAGTTGCTGAGCAGGTTTCTTGGTAGCGGGTTCTTTCGGGTCGCCCTTGCTTTCGGTTTTGTCGCCACAGGCAGCCAGGGAAAGTACCATTGCCAGAGCCAGTAACATGGTCAATAATTTCTTCATCATTATATCCTCCAATTTCAATCTATTTCGTTCACTTGTGCTTCTGCCGCATCCGCACGGCGACTGTATTCCGCCAGGCCAAAGGATCTGGCATCCTCTGCCTTATGCATCGCATCCTCAAATTTTGCAGCAGTTTCCTCAGAAACCTCTCCGGTTTTGGCCGCTTGGATGGCTGCACCAAACATACCGGCCATGGCCACAGCAGCTGCGCCTTCCCGACGCTGTTGCTTGGTGGGCCCAAAGCTGAACAGACCCTTGGTATCATCTCCCACACCGAAAATCCGGTTAAAATGGTGGATGATCTGATCTACCTCCAGCTGCCCCTGGTGACGATCCCGGTTATTGACGCAAACACGGATGGTTTCTGTAATATAGGGATGCCCCATCAAGCCCTTGGGCAGCTTCATAAGATCCATGGTTGCGCCTACCAGGGTAATATCCACACCACAGTCACTAAATTCCTTGGGTTTTCCCTGTTCGGCAGGCTCTGTTTCTTCCAGATAGGGCTCGTATTTGACCACCTGGTCGTAACGAATAAACTCTCTGGGATAGCGGTCATCTGCATCCCGGTAGCGAATCCGGAACAGACCGTGATCGTCGTAAAATTCTATGGATTGTTTGATGGTTGCGCTGGGTACGACCAGGGTGAATTGCTCTTTTAATAACTGATAGAGTTTCTCTTGCCGTTTCATGTGATCCATGTGGCTGAGCAGTTCCTCCTTGGTATAGCGATATTTCTGGATATAACGGGAACAGCCATAGCCACACTGGTTACAAATAAACACATCGCCCTTGATTTTTGAGCGTTTGAGCATACCCACCTCTGCGCCACAAAAACCGCAGGTCTGTTTTCCAAAGGTTCTTTTAAACCAATCGCCAATTCCCATAGTCGCCCTCCTACTTCTTCTTAATCAGTACGATGGCCACAGCTACACCGATACCGGCTGCACCCAATGCCACCAGCAGTACCACCCACCAGGAAATGCCATTCGGTTCTTCCGGGGGATTCTGGATTTCCTCCGTAACACCAAAGGTCTCTTCAATGGTTTCCGGGATGGTCTCCGGGATGGTTTCGTCCAGGGTTTCTGCCACCGTGGGTTCTGTAGTCTCTTCGGTGGCAAGCACAGGGATGGTGACCTCTGGTTCTACAGGTGTACCCGCCTCAGTAATGGTCAAGGTGTAGGTGGCATAATCCTCACCACCAGCACCGGCAACACAAACCGAGAAGGTATAAGTACCTGCCTTAGTAGGCGTGCCGCTGATCGTACCGGACTTGCTGAGGGTCAGACCGGTTTTTTCAAAATCATTGGCCTTGCCCGGGTTATAATAAATCGCAAATTCTGCCTTGGCATCGTTGCATTTGAGTTTGGCGGAGTATGTTTCGCCAACCACAGCGGTTGCCAGACTCTTGGTCTGGATCTGGGTATCCTGGACAGCAGTGGTCTGCTTCTTTTCCACAGTCACCGCCACCACGCTGCTGTATACACTGCCGCCATTGGCTGAAGATACCATACACACATAGTACCGAGTACCCGTCTCAGAGGTATCACAAAACAGGTAATCGCAATCCTCGGTGCCACGGTTCAATGCCCGGATGTCCTCTAATTTGCCGGTGTGGGTCTCATACCACAAGAAGCTCAGTTGCGAGCCATCTGAGGACTTGGCAACACAGCGGATCTCCGCTTCTTCCCCCTGTTGCACCGTCAGTTCAGAAGGGATGCTAAGGATCTGCGGAGGTGTGGCGGTACTACCTACACAGATTTGTGCCTTTTGGCTGGTTACATCGTAGTGACCGTCCTCAATGACACACCAAATACTAGCCCCATCCAATTCTTTCTCGATACCCTCAAAAACAAAAGTGAAGGTGTTGTCATCAACCTTTTTTGCGCCATAGGATTCTCCGGCATAGGCTTCCCACGGCTGCATAGCACCACCGATCTGGGATGCATTATAGGTTTTGCCCTGATAGGAAATATACCAGGTGGCCGTCAGATTGGTGCCGGTAGCCTTAACGGTATAAATCGCCACAGCATATTCTGTGTAATGACTGCTCTGGGGTTGCATGGTGATCACCGGTGCATCCGGAACCGCAGATACAGACAGCACCATAAGTCCAATGGTCACAACAGCCAGAAATAAACCAATTAGTTTTTTCATAGATTACTCCTTTCAAATTCTAATTTATCGCACACAAGGCTCCCCTCGTAGGGGAGCTGTCGCGAAGCGACTGAGGGGTTAGCGGATCTCAATCTCCGTAAACCCCTCCGCCCCTTCGGGGCACCTCCCCTACAGGGGAGGCAAAGCGACAAATTGGCATTTATCGTTTCTTTTTCTTTAAGATAATCACGCTGGCGGTGATACCGGCACCGAAGCAAACCAACGCCACCAGCAAAATGGTGATCCAGGAATCACCGCTGTCCTTCGGCTGTGTGGAAACGGAAGGTTCTGTGGGCGTAGTTTTTTCAGGCTCTGTGGGTACAGTTACCGGCAAAGTCTCCACCGTCTCCGGGATGGTAGGCTCGGGAGTGGTTTCCCCGGAACCCATTACATAACCGCAGCTGGCGCAAATACCATCTACGTCCTCATGATGCATTTTTGTCTCTGCCAGCACGGTTTTACAAGTGGTACAGGTGCGCCAATGAAATTCCTCGTCAAAGTTCCAATGATCCGATGTCACATGCCCCAAAGCTCCGACCTCCACACTCATGGTTTCGGGGATCTTGTTTTTGCCATTGGCATCGGTGAAGCAATCGTTACAACCGGTGCAGAAATAATACAGAATGTTGCCGCCTTGGGTACAGGTGGCAGGTACTTGCGGAACTTTAGACAAGTCATGTTTATGATTTTTCGCCTTGTTGATCACATAACCGCAATCCTTACAGGTTTGGGGTGTGGTCTCTGTGGCAGCAGGACCGGGGTTGTGCTTTTCGATGGTGCTATGCTCTGCGCAATTGGCGCAAATCCATGCATGACCGGTGCTATCCTTGTATAAATATGTAGGACTCCACTGATGATCGTTATTAGTGTTCAGATAGGCATAGCCACAGACGGTACATTTGCCCTTTTGGGAACAGGTAGCAATACCGCCCGTGTGTGATTCCACGAAGAACACATCATCGCAGCCATCTGCGGTACAGTTTTTGTAATGCTGACCGTTGTTCCACTGCCAATCGGTGTAAGTATGGGTATGGGCAGCCTTGCAGGCAGGGAAGGTATAACTCACAGAAATCACTTCCCGTGGATCTTGCTCATAGGCGGTGACCACGGAATCCGGAGCAAAGCTGTTTAGTGTCACATTGACCGCGGGTTTGCCATTTGTGACCTTAAAGGTATAGCCCTGTTCCCGATTGGCAGCCAGCCAGATCTGCACACGATAGCGGTGTCCCTGGATAAAGGTGTCATCACTTTCCAGAAAACGCTTGGCTGTTTCGTCATACCAGGTCACAGGCTCGGTGGGATAAAAGCTGTAATAGCTTGCGCCTAAGGTAAAAGAATAAATGGGCATATTGCCTGCCACAGGGGTGGGTACGTTCTTCACCAATGCGCTGGAAATCACCATGCCGGGTAGCGCATCATATTGATAGCTTACGATCACCTCGGTAATCTTGCCTTCGACGTAATAGACCTTATCCACTGTGACCGCACGGCCGTTGATGGTAATCTTAGCGGCCAGCTGTCCGTAAATATCTCTGGCGAAGGTGTAGCCCACAAAGGTACTCAAATGCACGGTGACCTTATAGGGCAAACCTGCCACAAATTCATCCTGATTGGTCAGAGACTTATGGTGAAAGGTATCCTCCCAGGTAGCGATTTTCATAGGGAGATAACCCATAGGGTCGCTAATATTGCTGTCCATGCCCACTACGCCGCCCGGGGTGTAGCTAGCTACCGGATCTTTGATTTTGATATTTAAGGTTTTGATTTCCGTTTCTGCGGCAGACACCGTAGCCGGCAGCACTCCCATAAGCAGAATCACGCAAATCAGTATGCAGAATAATTTTTTCATAACGCTTGCCTCCTGTAAAAACTTAGCTACGGATGAACCATTGGGTACTGACCATGGGCTGACCGTCAAAATCGAAGGTCAGCTGCAGCAAAAGGGTGTTATCATCCAACAGAGTAATGGCATAGGTGTTGCTGCCATCCGTTGCTTCCCCGTACCAAATATCGTTGCCGCATTGGGCAAACAATTCTCCTGCCAGAATCTCCAGGGACTTCCCTTCCGTATCAAAATTGGGAGATTCTTTATCCCGGAAAGTCAGTTTCAAGCTGCCGGAATCTGCGCCGGACACAGTAATGGATCCTTGGGTGTTTTTATTTTTATCACCCTCCACCTCTGTGTGGGTTCGTTGCCAGGTTCCTACCAGACCCATGGGATCAAGATCCGTCATAGGCTCTCCCTGGGGGATGGTTGCCTCCGTAGGTATGACCGAGACAGGTTCGGTGGTATCATCCGGATGTGTATCTACCGTGGTCTGGGTGGTAGCCGCTACCGCAGCATGCTTTTGCTGCGGTATTTGTTTTCCACAGCCAACCAAAATGGTCAAAAGCATCGTCCATATCATCATACCCTTGAAATGTTTCATGTAAGATTCTCCTTTCCCGGCAAGTAAATAAGGCGGTGACGGCTGTTACCGTCACCGCCGGAGAGATTACTTTCTGGTATAATCTACGATAGAGCCAAAGCTATCTTCGATATGCAGAATCTTGCCCTCGATGGTGTACTTGAATTCATTGGGTACGTCCATACCTTCGTAGTTCAAGGTAAGCTTGCTGCCATCATCGGTGTAGGTAAATTTCATTTCAGAACCGGCAAACTGGTAAGCACCGGTGCCATCGGCATTAAATACGTAAGCTGCGCCCATGCTTTCGTATTCCCAAGTGCCAACAATGGTGATGGTCTCTTCCTTCTTACCGGCCTTCTTGTCATCTCCGCCACAGGCAGTCATCAAACCCATGACCAGACAAACAACGAGCAGAATGGATAGAATCTTTTTCATAGCAATTACCTCCGTTTTTTCCCGTCGGGATTCCTTGACGGGATTTTTAAAATATGATAAAATAAATTAGTCGGGCGATCTGTGTGTTCGTTGGCGCGTTGACACAGAATATGACACTATGTATCATGAGGGCGCCCTAATCTTTTCGATTCCACGGCAAGTTCTATACCCTCCTTCACGAACTTTGCACCTATATCTTATCTATCATTTGCACGTATGTCTCCACCCCCGACACCAGAAAAAAGTGTGGGGCACAGGCTTTTTCAGCCAAAAGTGTGGGGGAAAGTGTGGGAAAACCATTGAAGGAGTGATTTTTTATGAGGAGAACCTTTGCACGACTCTCCCCATTACTTTTGTGTATGCTTTTCCTGAGCGGTTGTGTTTCCATTGGCGATAAAACCGCCAGCACATCCGTCATCTACGGCATTGCCGCCACCCTGTCTCTGGCATTGCTGGTCATGTACTATAGCCTAGTCAAAAAGAGAGACCCCTGGTATCTATTGTTGTTCGCCTCCATTATGGTGGTGAATGCGGGCTATTTTGCCCTGTCTATTTCCAGCGGTCTGGGAGAAGCGTTGCTGGCCAACCGTATCTCCTATCTGGGATCGGTGTTCCTGCCCCTGTCCATGTGGATGATCATTATCAATGCCACCCACATTTCCTACCGCAAATGGATTCCCAGCGCACTTTTGGCATTGGCTGCGGTCATGTTCTTCATTGCCGCCAGCCCGGGATATTTGCCCATCTACTACAAGAATGTTTCCTTTACGATGGTGAATGGCGTAGGCACTCTGGTCAAGGAATACGGTCCTCTGCACAGCCTGTACCTGGTGTATTTGGTTGGCTATTTTGGAACTATGGTGGCAACCATTGTCTATGCCACCGCAAAGGACAAAATCGATTCTTTGGCATACGCAGTGATCATTGCCATTGCGGTGTTTGTGAATCTGGGTGTGTGGCTCATTGAGCAGTTGGTGTATATTGAGTTTGAAATCCTGTCCATTTCCTATATTATCAGCGAGTGTTTCCTGCTGGGTCTGCATATTTTGATGGCAGAGGCAGAAAAACATAAAATTGCCGCTCCCCCTGCCCCTGTGCAACCGGAAACCACACCTAGCATAGAAGTAGATGAGCAGCAGCTTGCCCTATTTGTGGCAGGACTTTCTGAACTGACTCCCAAGGAACGGGAACTTTATGAATGCTACATAGCCGGTTTGACCACGGATGTGATTATGGAAAAACTGGCGATCAAAGAAAACACCTTGAAATTCCATAGCAAAAACCTTTACAGCAAATTGGGTGTCAAATCCCGGAAACAATTAGTCGCGTTGTATAGAAAAAGTCGGTGATGCTTTCGCATCACCGACTTTTCAGTCTGTCAAAAAAGAGTTTTTTGACAGACTGTCAGAGGTCACTAAAGCCGTCAAGACAAGCAACTCGAACCCGAAGTGTATGTGGATACTCGAGAGGTTCGAGTTGTGAAGTAAGTCAAAACACCTTGCGTAGCAAGCTTTTTAGGAGAATGGATTGCCACGCCAGTGTGCGCACTGGCTCGCAATGACGCATCGAAATACTTGCGGTGCAAAACGAACCGCCAATCATCAAAACCTGTGTTTTGACGATTGACGGCTTTTTTGACACTCTGAGTCGGTGATGCTTTCGCATCACCGACTATTTTTATTACTCTTCCATGATTAGGTAGTACAAACCAGGGTGGTTAGGGCCGATCTGGAATTTCAGCCAGCCGTCCTCATAAACCGTATCGATCTTACCGCCGTAGAAGCCCTCGGAGTTCACAGACCACACACGCAGGTTCTCGTTGCTGGTCTTAATGGCGATCATAGCGTCAATGATCTCCGCCTCGATGGGGTTGGTGCCAATATCCAGCAGCTTTTCACCGTCGCTGTGCTGACCGTGGTTGCAGGCTCTGCCGATGGCAGACAGCAGCATATTATCCGAATGCTCGATGGGATCTTTTGTCAAACTGGACAGAGCGATGGTGGCAAAATCCGTATTGGCATCCACAGACAGGCCATCCAGCTTGATCTCCAAATTCCGGTTGGCAGGTGTCATGGTTGCCTTGCGGTTGCCGACCACACCAAAGACCGCCTTGGTCATGGGGGTATCCACACAGCCTACCTTACGCTTCATATCGCGCCATACCTGACCGTGGTCAGCCTTACGCAGAGTAGGCTCTTCCAGCTTATAGGTTTCATCCATGGGACGGATATCGGTCAGATCAGAGGTATCGGTGCTATTAAGAACCACATGGATTCTGTGGGTATCGCCGGCGGTCAAGGCCAGCTTGGTCTGCACCACGGCATTATCCGCATTCACAGTCGCACCGATCACATGGTCAGCAGGCTTCACATCCCCACGACGCATCATCAGCGCGCCATGATAGAACAAACCGAACTTAGCCGGGTCATTCCAGCAGGTAAACAGACCCTCACGGAAGGGTGTACCGCCGATGGCATTGGAAGAGGATTCCTTACCCAGGAGGCTTCGCTCGCTTCTTCTGGTGTGGTAACCATAGGTATGGATGGTCATGGCACTCCAATTATGGACACAAGCCATGGCAGGGAACCAAATGGGAGCTTCCGCACGGTAGGCATTGGGCCAGGGCATATCCCACTCGGTACACACAAAGGGCTGACCGTGGATCTGGCTGGCCAGGCAGGCTGCCAGGGGGCAGAAATTAGCCTCCATCAGGCTCTTATTCTGGCTGACCTTTTCGTATTCGGTCCAGCTCCAGTCATAGTAATAATAGTGGCCGTCCTGGAAATCCATTTCCTCCTGGGCTTCCACCAATGCGCCGCCCTTGTTCCAGTTGGTCAGACACAGGGGGATCTTCACACCCAAGCCGCGGATATGGTCGTACATGGTGCGACCGAATTTCTTGGTCACGTGCTTCTTAAACAGCACCAGAGGACCTTCCTTCTCGTTCAGATCACAGCCGTAGGCATCATATTCCATACCCTGTTCCTTCAGCCATTGGGCAAACAGATCCCGGAACATATTATCATAGTGATCCACACGACCCCACTTGTAATCGCCCTTCTTCACAGGACGGAACAGGTCGTTTTCGTTGGTAATATCACAGAAAACGAAGCTGGGATCGTCCTTATAAGCCAAACCGGTGTAGGGATTGTAGTGAGTCCAGAACTGGGTGGCAAATTCCTTCTGCAGTTCGATCATGGTAGGATCAAACAGAGGGTAACCCTTGTGATTATCCCACAGCTCATTGGCGCAAGCCACACCGTCACCGCTCTTGAACTTGCGGTAGGTATTCATATCCACTGCCACATAAATGCCGTGTTCCTTCAGCCGATGGATCAAATAGTCCAGCCGTTCCATGGAACGCTCATCCAGCTTACGGGTGGTGGTCATGCGCTTACCGGCGGTAAAGCGGAACAGGTTGGGAGTTGCCCACTCAGAATCCATCTGATGCAGACGGACGATATTACAACCGGCCTGCTCCAAACGGGTGGCTACCTGCTCAGCATACTCATGGCTGGGGAAGCAGGATGCGCCATTGAAAATAACACCCCAGAACTTGGCCAGCGTGCCATCCTCAAAGCGGAAGTTTTCGCCGTCGGCTTTACAGAAGCCGTGCTTACCTGCAGGTTTCTCGTCCTCAAAGACGAAGGAAATATCCACAGGCATCATGTCGGGATATTGATAGACAGGCATGTAACGAGACATAGAATTCCTCTCCTTTATGTATCAGAATAAATCCATAGTAGCACATTTCCAGGCCAATGTCCAGAAAACACAAAAAACTCGATAAAATAAGAGAAAAGAGAAGAAGATTTTTAAAAAATCACAAATGTTTTTTCAGCTGTCTGTACAGGGTGAATGCCAGAATCAGCTTCACCGCATCCGGTACAACAAAGGGCACAACACACCGAAGCAGCACCGCCCAAAGGCCGCCGCCTGCATAAAGTAAATACCACAGGCTACCCAGAGTGTAGCACAGCACCAAACCCAGAATCAGAGCCGGGAGCTTGCCCACTGCCTTGCCAATGCACCAGTACAGCAGCGCCGCCACACCGAAGCCCCAAATATAGCCGCCGGTCGGCCCTAACAAAATGCCCAGACCGCCCTGGAATCGGGCAAACACCGGCAGTCCCACGGCGCCCATGAGCAAATATAAGAAAATGCTGAGACTACCGTATTTTCCCCCCAGCAACATCAGGCACAGAAAGATCCCGAAGGTCTGCATGGTCACAGCCACATCCCCCAGAGGGATGGCCAGCCATGCGCAGATGCATAACAGTGCCGTAAACAGGCCGCACAAGGCCATCTTGTTGGTTCTCATGGTTTCACCGCCTTTTGAAAACCAACATATCATGCCAAAGAATAAATGTCAACCTATTTACAGGGTTGCAATTGGATGATCACAGCGGTGGCATCGTCATCCCCCACCGCACGACTGTCGCAAAGCAACCGTGTACCCAATTCTGCCGGGGGTTGTCCTGTGGATTCCACACAGCAACGCATGGCTGTCTCTTGGGTGACACCGTCGCTGACCAATACCAACATCTCTCCCCGTCGCAGAGTCAGCCGTTCCAGTTGCTCCCGGCAATCGGTCACCGATAGCCCCGGGGGTGGTCCAACTGCGCCAATTTTCTCCGCAGATGCCGCACCCACCACATAGGATGGGGCTGCGCCCCATTTATACAGATTCACCTTGCCGCTATCCAAAGAAATCTCCGCCAGATCCACCGTGACGATCCCGGCTCGTTCCCGTAGGGCGCAAAGGCTATTCAAGCTTCTGAGGGCATATTCTGCCGGATATCCGGCAACCAGCAATTTCCGGAGCATATCGGCGGCGGCTTTGCCCTCCTGGACAGCACCAAGACCTGTACCCATGCCGTCGCAGAGCAAAACATAGTATTTGCAACCCACGCCAGCAAACCGCAAACAGCGATCCCCATTATCCGCTTCCGGGCGGTTGCCGTAGACCTGTACCTCCGGGTGATAGGTCGGGGACAAGCTGGCGGTACGACGGGATAACTGATCGGACAATTCTTGTAAATAAGCAGACAAAAATTGATATTGCTGTACCACCGCCGCCCGATATTCCTTCTGTCGGTCACGGTTGGCATGGATGGAGCGAAGCTGCTCCTGGGATCGGTGAAGTTCTGCCAGAAAGCGACCGCTTTTTCGGCAGATAATAGGCAATTCCTCGGGACTTAACAGGGGTTTGTGTAGAATCAATCCCGGCAGCTGACCAATCCGTCGGGCATCCTTGCATCCTCGACGGCTGGGACAAGTCCCACAAGCGCGTTCAGCCGCACGAATCACCAAAGCCTGCTCGTCCACAGGTACTTGGGTATATTCCACCAGCAATTGCTGGATCTGAGAGAACACCCCGGCGGTCAGTTCCAGACGTACCTGGGCAGCGCCGGTCTCCCCTCGTCGGTGTACCACTTTGCCCCCGGTGGGCAGAAACAGACCCAGAATACCGCCCACCAGCAAGCCGGACATGGGCGCAAGATCCCAAGTTTCGCACAGGCTCATGACCACCACATAAATACCCATGGGCGCTGTTGCTTGAATCCATTTGGGAGATTTGGAGAAAAACCGCACCAAGTAGCCCAGCGTAGTCACCGCTGCCATGGGAACAGGGGTGATGGCCGCCAGATCCAGCGCCAATCCTGCCAATGCCGCTGCCGGAAAAGGTGCGGCGGTCATCAGCATAGCCGCCGCCGGAAATCCCAGGCTAAATCCGGAAAAAGGAGTGATTTGCGCCAGCGCCAGCACACCACTTCCCCAGGTGAGCCAATCCACCATGGGATTTCGGGCAGTGAGCGCACGATCGTAAAGCCAGCCGCTACCCCCCGCCAGCAACACGCACAGTATGTAAACATGGATCGGTGGTCCTTGTCCGTACAGGGTCTGGAATACCACCCCAATGGTCGCCACCGACAGGGCGGCTATGGCCGGAATCAGAGAAGGGGTATCCCGGGTCATTTTTCGGTTGTTCAGCAGCGCCGAAATACCCAATCCTACCAGCACCCATACCACACAGATTTTGGCATAACTGCCCCAGAAAAACCGGTAGCCCAGGATGCTTCCCAGGGCTGCCAAGGGGGCAGACCAACCGTGTAGAGCGGTGACCAATCCCATGGATAAAGGGATGGGATAATGGGTCAGGCCGGCGGCACTTAGGGCAAATCCGGTCAGACAACAAGCCGTTCCACGCAAGGTGGTATGTACCCGGGGATCTAAGAGCCATTTTCTCAGATTGTGGCGGCTTTGACGGACATAAGATTGCAGGGAATCGATCATGATAACACTGTCCTTTGTGATGAAGTGGGAACATTGTACCAAGCATCGGTTGCAATTCCTGTCGCAATGTGCAGCCCCAGAAAGTTTCTTGCATAGAAGGCAAAACAGGTGTATAATATATTAGGTTAGAATTTGTAGCTTTGCCTCCCCTGTAGGGGAGGTGCCCCGAAGGGGCGGAGGGGTGTGCAGATGTGAGATTCCGTACACCCCTCAGTCACCTGCGGTGACAGCTCCCCTGCAGGGGAGCCTTAAGTGCGATAAATTGGAATTTGAATCGTTGACAAATACGTTATTATATGGTATATTCCTCTCGTTAAAGGCTTTGAGAAAGACATGGCACTTCGCAAGCTGCCCAGAGAGGTATCGGTTGGTGAAAAGATACTGCAATCCTGCGCTGTGCATACCACTTTTGAGCCATCGATCGGAAATGGTCGATCGGGTACGCCCGTTAAAGCGTCAATGAGTGACGGCATTTGCCGTAACCAGGGTGGAACCGTGGAATACTTTTGTATCCCACCCCTGATTTTTCAGGGGATGGGTATTTTTTATGCTTTTCCCCAATATTAAAGGAGGAATTATTATGTCCGAAGAAAAACTGTACACCTTTGAAAACCCCGAATACCGCAAAACTTTCTGGCACACCTGCTCCCACATTATGGCTCAGGCTGTTAAGCGTCTGTGGCCCGAGGTGCAGCTGGCCATCGGCCCTGCCATCGACGAGGGCTGGTACTACGACTTTGACGC
>JAFYVL010000088.1 GCA_017549125.1 Oscillospiraceae bacterium
ACAATTGACAGTTGACAATTGAGGTATCGACCTCGTCGATGATATTTATATTTTAAATCCGTTTTTCGAAGAAAAACACCTTAATTGTCAATTGTACATTGTCCATTGTCAATTGCGACGAAGGTCGATAAATTGGAATTTAAAAAGGGGCGTCGGTGATCCGACGCCCCAAACAAAGAGGAAAGAAAGAAGCAAATTATTCCTTACCCAGAAAATCCTCCGGGTCTACGAAGTTTCCGTTACAGCTAACGGAAAAATGCAGATGATCCCCAATGGCCGTCTCCATAAGGGCGGTGTTGCCCACAGAGCCGATGACTTGACCGGCGGTGACATTTTCTCCGGTGGATACCTTCAAATTGGCATCCATGCTGGAGTAGGTGGTTACATACCCACCCTCATGGCGAATGACTACGGTAGTCCCCATGGTTTCGTCTTCGTAAACCGTGTATACCTGGCCGTCTGCCACGGCGCATACTTGCGTACCGGCTTCTGCGCCAATATCCACTCCGTTGTGGGTGCGCCAATCTCTGGTAGTCTGGTTGTAGCTGAGGGCATCCATAGCATAAGGCGCAATGGTCTGACCTTCAACAGGCTGGCGGATCACAGAGGGTTTCGTGGCTTGCTGGGTTTGGGATGGCTCGGTAGGATCGCTGTTTTCCGAGGTGACAGGCTGGGTGGATAATGCGCCCACATCCGGTTGATTGCCTTCGGTGGCGATCACAGACCGATCGGGTTCTGCTTTGGTTTTGGTATTGTTTCGGTAGTACAAATAGCCGGAGATCCCGATTGCAACGGCGCACAGGATCAGGGCTATGTAGTAGCCCCCGGAACCGAAACTTTCTTTAAAGTTTTTGTTGCTCATATTAAGCACCTCCGTAGCCTATTATTACCAGGAACTAGGAAGTTAAACATAAATTAGCAAAAAATTTTGGGGCTGCCGAGGCAACCCCAAAAGGTTATTGAATTTCGATGCAGTGGATCGGTCCTTTCTTCAGACCAACCACAATGCGGTTTTCGTAGATAGCAGGGGAGGCCTCCACCATCTTGCCCAGAGACAGTAAATACAGCTGAGAGCCGGTTTCCCCATCGATTAGGAACATATAGCCGTTGGAGTCACAGACAACCAGGTAGCCCTTGCCGTCCTCGGTATAAACGGGAGCAGGGGAACTCCATGCATAGTTGCGCATATCCAAACGCCATGCTTCTTTACCGGTCTTGGTGTCCAATGCCACCAGAATGCCGCTGGCTACCTCCGGAGTGCGGGAGATGGTGTAGAAGATACAGCCTTCCATATTTGTGCCCTCTTTACCCAACACAGGAGAGGATTGAATACCGCCGGAGACACCGCTAACGGTGTGCACATCGTAGGGTTTTTTCCAAACGATCTCACCGGTCAGAGCATTGAGCTTGTAAATGGAAATAGAACCCTGGTTCTCTTCGTTTTTCGTCCAATGGAGGGAGGGGGCAGTGTAAATATAAGCCTCGTCCTTGCTGATATACTCAAACACAGGGGTGGAGTTGGAATCATCTTTGGTATCCTGCGCCCAAACCAGCTCCATGGTATTCAGATCAATGCAGAAGAACAAACCGCCGTTCTCAGAGGTGTACAGATAGTTGCCGATAATGTTAGCACCGGCCTCGTAGCCATACCAGTAGGCGTCTTCTGCATTCTTGGGGTGAGAGTAGCGTGTGCGAACCATATTATCCGGTGCGATGGAAATCGTACCGGCTTCCTTGTTGTACTGGGTGTTCAAGGTCATGGTATACAGGATGCCGTTCTCACCGGGCCAGATCAAGGTGTCTGTCTCCTTGTGGATCAGCGGAGCGGAGTCAAATGCACACCAGCCTTCGTTGTCCGCACGCAAGGCCAAAGAGTCCTCGTGACCATACTCATACAGAACGCTACCGTCGATCAAGCTGATAATAAACATTCTGGGACGCTCTTTGTCGGTGTTCACGTCACCGGAACCCACATAAAGCAGGGGATACCCTCTGGGATCTAAGCTGCCTGCGCCCTTGAAGCACATACCCATGTCAATGGGATCTCTGGTTGCGCTGCCGTCGTCCAGATCCAGGAAATAGATCTTGCCATCCAGGGTGGCGTAGATCACTTCTACCAGATCCTCCTTGGCCTGCTTGGACGGGTACATATTCATGGTAGCACGAACATCCTTGTCCCATTTTGCCATGAGCGGCTGGCCTGTCCAGCCACAGCCACCCCAACGTCCGCCGGCCAGCAAACCGGTCTCTACAGACCATGCTTTGTTCAGCGTGGCAGAATCGATGTTGGCAGTGCCGTAGGTGGGACTGTTGCGGTAGTTATTGCCACGGAAAGTGGCGATACCGGGCAGTTCAAAATAATCCTCCGGATCACCAAAGGAAATAGAATTTTCTCTCTGGTAGCTATCTACCTTCCGATCACCCACAAAGATCTCCCAGGTAATATTAAAATTGGCGGGATCGCTGCTGGCGGTCATTTCCGGCGCAAATCCGGGATCTACCGTTTCTTCCGGAACGGTACCATTATTCTCCTGGGGATGGGATTGTGGTTGTGTATAGATGTTATCGGTGTTCTGAGAATTGCCACAGCCTGCAAAAACCATGGAAATCAGACACACCAACGCAATCATTCTCGTTATCTTCATTGTTTAGACCTCCTTTACCGCTACAGTATAGCACTTGCAAGGCTAAATTTCAAGGAATCTCTTGAAAAATTGTTCGCTATCCAGTATGATATAGGAAAAATTATACAGGAGGTATGGATATGGCTAAGATGATCTCTCAAGAAGCAAAAAAGATCCTGCTAAAAATGCAGAAAAACGAGCTGACCGAAAGCTTTATCTACGATGGCATTGCCAAGTTTGCCAAGGGTGAAGAAAATAAAGAGGTGCTTCACCGTTTGGCGCAAGAAGAACGCAATCATTACGAGGTGTGGAAGCATTACACCCAGCAGGAGATGAAGCCGAAGAAATTTAAGATCTTCTGGTATAAGCTGATGGCGCGGATTCTGGGCTTTACCTTTGCGGTGAAGCTGATGGAGCGTGGCGAAGAGAATGCCCAGGAAGAGTACGCATTGCTGGCCAAGGAAATTCCCGAGAGTGTGGAAGTTCGCAGCCAGGAGGAAGAACACGAACAGGCATTGCTGAATATGCTGGACGAGGAGCGTCTGCAATATGTGGGCAGTATGGTGCTGGGTTTGAACGATGCGCTGGTGGAATTGACCGGTTCTTTGGCAGGCTTTACCTTCGCTTTGAAAAATAATAAGCTGATCGCCTTGTCCGGTTTGATCATCGGTATTTCTGCCACCTTCTCCATGGCATCCAGCGAATTTTTGGCGGCCAGAAGCGAAGGCAGAACAGATGCCCTAAAATCCTGTTCCTATACCGGTGTAGCATATTTGATCACCGTGGTGGCGTTGATCCTGCCGTACCTGCTGTTGGGTAGCGCTCAATACATGATCGCCCTGGCTTGTATGCTGGCTGTGGTCATTCTCATTATCCTGGCATTTACATACTATACATCCGTTGCCCAGGATCAGCCTTTCCGCTCCCGATTCCTGGAAATGGCATGTATCAGCGTTGGTGTAGCGGTCATGTCCTTCGTGGTGGGCATCCTGGCAAAGAAATTTTTGGGAATTGAAGTATAAAAATGCAATCTGTCAATTGACTAATGGCGATTCATGTGTTAAACTATAAAAAATCATTTTATTCGGAGGTACGAATATGAAGATCCAGACTCTGGAAACCAAGAACCTGTGCGAGAGCGCAAAGAACGGCGGCTGCGGCGAGTGCCAGACCTCCTGCCAGTCTGCTTGCAAGACCAGCTGCGGCATTGCTAACCAGCAGTGCGAGAACAAGTAAGCTAGTTAAGCGTAAAAATGCCGCCAATGCTGGCGGCATTTTTTTCGAGAAGGAGATAAATTATGATCCATTGTTATAAACTTGGCGGCATGAATATCGTGCTGGATATCTGTTCCGGCTCTGTCCATGTGGTGGATGAGGTGGCATACGATATCATCGAAATGTATGAAAGCAAATCCCAGGAGGAGATCACCCGGCTGATTCTGCAGAAATACCCCAATAATCCGGAGGTGACCCCCGAAGAGATCGCCGATTGCTTTGAACAGCTGGAACAGCTGAAGGCTGCCGGTAAGCTGTTCACACCGGATACCTTTGCACCTATGGCCGGTAAGCTGAAGGAAAAGACCTCCGGTGTCATTAAGGCTTTGTGCATTCACATTGCCCATAGCTGTAACTTAAACTGCGCCTATTGCTTCGCTTCCCAGGGTAAGTACCAGGGTGAGCGAGCCCTTATGTCCTTAGAGGTTGGTAAGCGTGCGCTGGATTTTTTGATCGAGAATTCCGGCAAGCGTCATAACCTGGAAGTGGACTTCTTTGGCGGTGAGCCGCTGATGAACTTTGACGTGGTCAAGGAAATGGTGGCCTATGCCCGTAGCCGCGAGAAGGAGACCGGAAAGAATTTCCGCTTTACTCTGACTACCAACGGTATGCTCATCGATGACGATGTGATCGAATTTGCCAATAAGGAAATGAGTAATGTGGTACTCAGCCTGGATGGCCGCCAGGAGATCCATGACAGATACCGTGTGGACTACGCAGGCAAGGGAAGCTGGGAGCGGATCGTTCCCAAGTTCCAGAAGCTGGTACAGGCTCGTGAGGGCAAGAACTACTATATGCGTGGTACATTTACCCATGCCAACCCGGATTTCTTGAAGGATATCCAGGTAATGTTGGATCTGGGCTTCACCGAACTGAGCATGGAGCCTGTGGTGTGCGCCCCGGAAGATCCCTCTGCGCTGACCCAAGAGGATATGCCCATTGTGATGGAGCAGTATGAGCGCCTGGCGGAGCTGATGCTGCAGCGACACAAGGAGGGCAAGCCCTTTACCTTCTACCATTACATGATCGACCTGAAGGGCGGTCCTTGTATTTATAAGCGTGTGTCCGGCTGTGGAAGCGGCACGGAGTACATGGCAGTCACCCCCTGGGGTGACCTGTATCCTTGCCACCAGTTCGTGGGCGACGAGAAATTTAAGCTGGGCAATATTTACGACGGTGTGGATAACCATCAAATTCAGGATGAGTTTATGGCATGCAATGTCTATGCCCGTCCCGAATGTGCCGATTGCTGGGCAAAGCTGTATTGCTCCGGTGGTTGCGCTGCCAATGCTTACCATGCCACCGGCAAAATTACCGGTGTTTACCAGTACGGCTGTGAGCTGTTCCGTAAGCGTATGGAATGCGCCATTATGCTGGAAGCCGCCAAGACCCTGGACGTATGAAAACACCCGTCTGTGATTTCATCCGGGACTACATCCAAAAGGATGTGACCCGTTTGCACATGCCCGGTCATAAGGGTGTCACCGCCCCCGGAGATATTACGGAGGTGACCGGCGCAGATGTGCTATACCACGCAGAGGGCATTCTGAAGGAAAGCCAAGAAAATGCCAGCCATCTGTTTGGCACAGCTAAGACCATCTATAGTACAGAAGGCTCTTCTCTGTCCATTCGTGCGATGCTCTGCCTTTTGAGAATGTATGTGGGCAGAACCCCGGTGATTGCCGCCGGTCGCAATGCTCATAAGACCTTTGTTACCGCAGCAGCCTTGCTCCATGCGGATGTCCGCTGGCTCTGGCCTGCCCAAAGTACAGATTTGCTGTCCTGCCGGATCACAGCGGAAGAATTGGATGGATACCTACAAAATCATTCCGTGGACGCTGTGTATATCACCAGTCCCGATTACTTAGGTAACGTGGCAGATATTGCGGCCTTGGCTCAGGTGTGCCATAGCCATCATGCCTTGCTTCTTGTGGACAATGCCCATGGTGCGTATCTGCGATTTCTAAAGCCCAGCCGTCACCCCATAGACCTGGGTGCGGACCTGTGCTGTGACTCTGCCCATAAGACCTTGCCTGTGCTTACCGGCGGCGGTTATTTGCATATTGCAAACCCCGGATTCTTTGCTGATCAGGCGCAAAAGGCCATGAGCCTGTATGCATCCACCAGCCCCTCATATTTGATCCTGGAATCTCTGGATGCCTGTAACGCTTATTTGGCGGAGACCTATCCTGCTAAATTGCAAGCTTATCTTCCTATGGTGAAAGCCTTGCAAACAAGACTTGAGGCGGCCGGTTATGTGTTTATGGGA
This sequence comes from Oscillospiraceae bacterium, assembly GCA_017549125.1. Lineage (GTDB taxonomy): Bacteria > Bacillota > Clostridia > Oscillospirales > Oscillospiraceae > Faecousia. The sequence goes on from JAFYVL010000088.1 coordinate 6,169, forward strand.
CAAGAGCCTATGAAGCTGACCATAGCTGCCAAGGCTTACGGATATACCGGTGTAGAGTTGGGGCAGCTGTTGGAATCTCAGAATCTGATCTGCGAATTTGCAGACCCGGATTATCTGGTGCTGATGCTGTCTCCGGAAAACGGTGAGGCGGCTCTGGAGAAACTGGAAACTGTCCTGTTATCCATTCCCCAAAGAGACCCGATTCTCACATCCATGCCAACTATGGCCGAGCCTACACAGGCCATGCCCATGGCAGATGCCATTCTCCAAGCCGGAGAACCCTTGCCCCTTGCCCGATGCGAAGGCAGAATTTTGGCAAGTCCCACGGTCAGTTGTCCACCGGCGATCCCGGTGCTGGTCTGTGGCGAGCGTGTAGAGCCGGATGCTATGTCTGTGATGGCATACTACGGCATAACGGAACTGAATGTCATATAAAACAGGAGGTGTCAATCGACACCTCCTGTTTTATGTACCTATTTCGTTGCGCGATTGCCTGTAGGGGACGATGCCCACATCGTCCCATGGACAACTAAATCATCTTCTGCAAAGCATCTCTGTCTTTTCCGCACTCACAGAATGTACAATCGTCGTTATTCACTTTGCCACATTCACACATCCATATATTTTCAAGACGCTGTTGAGGATCGTTAAGGTTTTCTTGATGAGTTGCAGTTATTCTATGATTGTTCTTTGTGGTGGACTTTAGTTTTTCATTCCGTGTGTGAGCGACTCTTGTGTCAGTTGCGCATGTTGAGGATTTTGAAATAGCTCTTTTGATTTCACTCAATTTCCTAATAATGGTAGCTACACCGATTAAAAGCAATCCAATTCCAAATGTACTAATGATGATTCCTAACTGTATATCTCCAATATGCGTTGCGGATACACCAAAAACTACCGATGCAATTATAAACAGTACGCCAATGCAACCAATAAAAACACTCATTTTGTGTCTCCTTTTATAACAAAGTCTTTACATAAGCGATCTGGTCTTCCACAGAAGCAACGGATGTGCCGCCCTGGGAGGTGCGCTTATTCACGCAGGTCTCCAAAGCGATTTCCTGATACAGATCCTCTTCAAACAGCTCGGAATATTCCTTGTAGGTCTCCAGGGGCAGATCGTCCAGCACCGTGTTCTTTTCAATGCACAGACCCACCAGCTGACCGGAGATCTTGTAAGCGCTACGGAAGGGCAGACCCTTCTTTACCAGATAGTCAGCCAGATCGGTAGCATTGATAAAGCCCTTCTGTGCGGCACGCTTCATAGCATCCCGGTTGGCGGTCATGGTCTTGAGCATGCCGGTGAACACCTGCAGACACATCTTCACCGTATCCACAGCATCGAAAATGCTCTCCTTATCCTCCTGCATATCCTTGTTATATGCCAGAGGCAGACCCTTCAAGGTGGTCAGCAGTCCCATCAGATCGCCATACACACGACCGGTCTTGCCGCGCACCAACTCAGCCATATCCGCATTCTTCTTCTGGGGCATAATGGAAGAGCCGGTGGTATAAGCATCAGACAGAGAAACGAAACGGAACTCCCAGCTGCACCACAGGATCACTTCCTCGCTGAAGCGGGACAGGTGCATCATGAGAATGGACAGATCGCTTAACAGTTCTGCACAGAAATCACGATCGGAAACACCGTCCAGGCTGTTGCGGCAAACACCGTCAAAACCCAGATGCTCAGCCTCATACTCTCTGTCGATGGGGTAGGTAGTACCGGCCAGGGCGCAGGAGCCGATGGGGGAGAAGTTCATGCGCTTGCGGCAATCACCCAGACGATCCAGATCACGCAGCAGCATCATGGCATAAGCCATCAGATGATGACCAAAGGTGATGGGCTGGGCTCTTTGCAGATGGGTGTAGCCGGGCATGATGGCATCCTTGTAGGTTTCTGCCTTCTCGGTAATGGCAGCCAGCAATTCCTGGACATAACCGCAGATCAAATCGATCTGCTCACGCAAATACATACGAATATCCAAAGCAACCTGATCGTTACGGCTTCTGGCGGTATGCAGACGCTTGCCCACATCGCCTAACCGCTTGGTCAGTTCAGCCTCCACGAACATGTGGATATCCTCGCAGCTCATGTCGATGGCCAACATGCCACTTTGCAGGTCAGCCAAAATGCCTGCCAGACCGTCTACCAAGGCATCAGCATCCTCTTGAGAGATAATGCCTTGCTTTGCCAGCATCTGTGCATGGGTCATAGAGCCGGTAATATCCTGCTTGTACATCCGGCTGTCGAAATGAATGGAGGAATTAAAATCGTCTGCTAATTTTTCTGTTACGCCGTCGGTACGACCGGCCCACATTTTAGACATAATAGATACCTCTTTTTAGTTGGTAAAATCATAGTTATCGTTCTGAAGAAACGACAAATAGTGTAAGGTGTAACGTGGAAAGTTAAGGTGTCCGCTTTGCGGACTATTTTCATTCATTGCCGAAGGAAATACCAAAACTTTCAATTTTAAACTTTTAACTTTCAACTTCGTGGGTTAGCACGATAAATTGAAATTTGATAGGGAGGGTCATCGACCCTCCCTCTATTATATACAATTATTTCTTGCCGTCAACCATTGCTTGCACCTTGATGGGCAGGCCGAACAGGTTGATGAAGCCCTTGGAGTCAGTCTGATCGTAGTCGCTCTCACCGAAGGTAGCGATCTCCTCGGAGTACAGGCTGTAGTCGCTCCATACACCGGCGTTGATCATGTTACCCTTGTACAGCTTCAGACGAACCTTACCGGTCACACGCTCCTGGGTCTTGTCCACGAATGCGGCCAAAGCCTCACGCAGGGGAGTGAACCACTGACCGTTGTAAACCAGCTCAGCATAAGTAATCGCCAGTCTCTGCTTCTCGTGCAGAGTCATCTTGTCCAGGCAGATGGATTCCAGAACGCTGTGAGCCTTGTACAGGATGGAACCACCGGGAGTCTCGTACACACCACGGCACTTCATGCCAACCAGACGGTTCTCCACGATATCCAGCAGACCGATGCCGTTTGCGCCGCCGATCTCGTTGAGCTTCAGAATGATGTTCTTTGCGCTCATCTTCTCGTCGTTCAGAGCCACAGGCACACCCTGCTCAAAGTCGATGGTCACATAGGTGGGAGCATCAGGAGCCATGATGGGGGAGACACCCATTTCCAGGAAACCGGGCTTCTCGTACTGGGGCTCATTGCCGGTGTCCTCCAGATCCAGACCCTCGTGGCTCAGATGCCACAGGTTCTTATCCTTGGAGTAGTTAGTCTCGCGGTTGATCTTCAGAGGAATGTTGTGAGCCTCTGCGTACTCGATCTCCTCTTCGCGGGACTTGATGGTCCACTCACGCCAGGGAGCGATGATGGGCATGTTGGGAGCGAAGTGCTTGATGGTCAGCTCAAAACGCACCTGGTCGTTGCCCTTGCCGGTACAGCCGTGGCAGATCGCATCTGCGCCTTCCTGGATGGCGATGTCCACCAGCCCCTTAGCGATACAGGGACGAGCGTGGCTGGTACCCAGCAGATACTCTTCGTAAACAGCGCCGGCCTTCAGGCAGGGGATGATGTAGTCGTCTACGTACTCTTCGGTCAGATCCAGCACATACAGCTTGGAAGCGCCGGTCTTAATAGCCTTTTCTTCCAGACCTTCCAGCTCGTCAGCCTGACCTACATTACCAGAAACGGCAATGACCTCGCAGTTGTTGTAATTTTCCTTCAGCCAGGGAATAATAATAGAGGTATCCAGACCGCCGGAGTAGGCCAGAACGACCTTTTTGATGTTTTCCTTATTCATTTTCTTGTCCTCCCAAGGTTTTTCTCTTTGACATGAGAAGGATTATACATCTGTAATTTTCATTTGTCAACGACTAATGTATAAATATTCAAAAATAATTGAAATATTCATAAAAATATGCAGAATATACAAAAAAGATTCATAATAATATTTTTTAAATTGGTATTGCTTTTGTGGATGGTCTGTGATAACCTATTGAATATAAATATAATGCCCAAGGGAGAGAGAGGAAAACCATGAAAAATAGAAAGATCGTGGCATTGGTTTTAGCTTTTGCTTCTTTTCTGAGTCTGATTGCATGTGGCGCAGAGAAGAAGGCAGATGTCAATGGCGAAGCATTGATGCAAGTCATTTTAAATGATGTAAAGTTTGACACCCAGATTCAGAATGTGGGCGAGGATGCAGAGATGTATTTCTCCGGTCTGCCTGCAGGCGCAAAGGTGCAGATGTATACGGGCAGCGGCTATTATGCGGACCGTGTGGCATTGATCACCCTGGAAAAGGAATCCGATAGCAAGGCTGCAAAGGATAGCATGGACGAGCACGTGGCACAGCTGAACCACCAGTTCATGAATTATATTCCTGAGGAGCTGGATAAGATCGAGCATGCTGTGATCTGGTCTGAAGGCAAGTATGTGTTGCTTTGTGTGACTAACGACTATAAGAAGGCTGAGAGTATTGTGAAGAATGCGGCAGAGGAAACCAAGAACGTAACGGTTACCGAGCCCGGTGTTGTGGGAAGCAATACCGAAGCTTCCACTGAGGCACCCACACAAGAGCCGACCGAAGAGGTGACCGAGGCTCCCACAAAGCCTCAGAATGACAGCTATGCACCGATCACCAGTAAGTCCGGCAATTACCGCATGGTCAATGGTGTATACATTGTAGATAATAAGGCCTTCGAGAATTATGCCTATGATGATAAGGTAGCTGCTGACTATGCAAAGCTGGTCAACCGTACCGCAGCAGATCTGGCAGGTCGTGTGAATGTGTATGCGCTGCCCATCCCCACAGCCATTGGTATTGTGATGCCCGATGATATTGTGGCAAAGCTGGGCAATGGTTATACCGATCAGAAGGCCAGCATGGAAAAGCTCTTCGCCAAGATGGATTCCGGTGTTAAGACCGTTAGCGCATACGAAAACCTCAAGGCGCATAGAACGGAGTACCTGTATTTCAACACAGACTACCACTGGAACGGCAAGGCTGCTTATTATGCTTATGAAAGCTGGTGTGAGGCCAAGGGCGTAGCACCCTATACCTTGGATCAGCGTGAACTGTCCACCTTTAGCGGTTTCTGGGGCGGCTTGTATCAATCCAACACCAAGAAGGATGGCGCGTTGACTGAGGATACCATCGAGGCTTATCATCCTTATTCCAAGAATATTGATATGAAGATCACCGATAAGAACGGCAGCACTTACAGCTGGAATGTGATTGCGAATGGCGATAGCTACAGTGCAGGTTCTAAGTATTGCCTGTTCGCCGGTGCGGATAACCCTCTGACCGTTTATACCAACCCCGATGTAACCGACGGCAGCGTGGGTGTGATCGTAAAGGAGTCCTTCGGCAATGCGCTGATCTCCTACATGGTTGACCACTATTCTGTGCTGTACGAAGTGGATTACCGCTATTGGGAAGGCAACCTAGCGCAGTTCTGCTTGCAGGTGGGCGCAAAGGATATTACCTTCGCCAATAACATGGGTATGATCCGCTCCGCAGTTCTGGTGGCCATGCTGGCAGACAACGTATAATCTAAAGTAGGGGAGGGTCACAGACCCTCCCTCAGAGTGTCAAAAAAGCCGCCAATCATCAAAACACAGGTTTTGATGATTGGCGGTTCGTTCTGTTGTAGGGAACGCTGTCCTCAGCGTTCCGGAAGGCACAAGATCGTAAAAAACTTGCTACGCAAGGTGTTTTGACTTACTTCTTAGGCTCGAACCTCTCGAGTATCCACATACACTTCGGGTTCGAGTTGCTTGTCTTGACGGCTTTATTGACCCTCCCTAAAATTGTGAAAAATATTTTATAAAATTTGTTGACAAATCTTGCTTTTTGTATATAATAGATTCCTGTATGGACACTTATAATGACGATCGTATGGCAACCACCCAAATCCTTGGTGATTTGAAGGGTAAAAAGCTGGTTGTAGGAGCTAAGCAACTGAAGAAAACGCTTCATAATAAAAGCGCAAAACAGGTGCTGTTAGCTTGCAACGCAGACCCTGCCATTACAGAGCCCATTGTAGCTCTGTGTAAAAGATATGACACCCCGCTCCTGTGGGTAAAGACCATGAAGGAATTGGGTTGTGCCTGCGGCATTGAAGTCGGCGCCAGCGCCGCTGCCGTAACCGATTGATTCTTACGGGATACCCCGTGGAATATATAGCCACCGCAAGGTGAGACTTGAGGAAAGGAGAAAAATAATGCCTACTTTTAATCAGCTCGTTAGACATGGCCGTCAGCAGGTATCTTACAAGTCCACTGCTCCCGCTCTGCAGAAGGGTCTGAACACCCTGGAGAACAAGGCTACCAATCTGCCCTCTCCCCAGAAGCGTGGTGTTTGCACCGCAGTTCGTACTGTAAGCCCCAAGAAGCCTAACTCCGCTCTGCGTAAGATCGCTCGTGTGCGTCTGACCAACGGAATGGAAGTTTCTGCTTATATCCCTGGTGTTGGCCACAACCTGCAGGAGCACTCTGTGGTTATGATCCGTGGCGGTCGTGTAAAGGACCTTCCCGGTGTTCGTTACCACATCATCCGCGGCACTCTGGATACTCAGGGTGTACAGGGTCGTATGCAGTCCCGTTCCAAGTACGGTGCAAAGCGTCCCAAGGCAGGTAAGAAGTAAGATTACTTCTCATTAAACAAAACTTGAATTTTTTCCAAGCCCGTTCGCAAGGCTAAAACCTTGCCATGTGGTTTTTTATATAAAACCTCTGGCAAGCACAACGAAGGCAAAGACCTTCGAGTACCGATGAAAATCATTTTAATATGAAGGAGGGAAGCAAAGTGCCCAGAAGAGGTAATGTTCCCAAGAGAGAGGTCCTGCCGGATCCTCAGTATAACTCCATTCTGGTTACCAAGCTCGTAAACAGCATCATGCTGGATGGCAAGAAGGGTGTTGCCCAGAAAGTCGTCTATGGTGCATTTGAAATTGTCGAGAATAAGACCGGCAAGAATGGCCTGGAGGTATTCCAGGAAGCAATGGAAAATGTTATGCCCGCAGTTGAGCTGAAGGCTCGCCGCGTCGGTGGTTCCACCTAC
>JAFYVL010000089.1 GCA_017549125.1 Oscillospiraceae bacterium
GCATTGCGGATATTATGCTGGAAGAACTGCGTACCAGCCTGTCTGACCGAGGCCTGACCTTTACATGGGATGAAGCTGTGCGCCAGGCGCTGGCAGAAAAGGCATATTCTGTGACCTACGGTGCCAGAAATTTGCGCCGTACCATCCAGCGAGAGTTGGAAGATCCCATCTCCGAAGCCATCATCGGCTCTTTCGAGATGCCTATCTCCCAAATCACCGCCACCGCCACCGACGGCGAAATCACCGTCAAAGCCAACTAAATTCCCAGGGGAGGACTTAGCGTCCTCCCTTGATTTTTAGTAGGGAACGCTGCGAACAGCGTTCCGCTACCACACCGAAATAATGTGTCATTGCGAGCCAGTGCGCAGTCTTGTCCCCCTCCATGAGGGGGATGTCAGCGAAGCTGACAGGGGGAGTGTACCCCTATATAAAGGACACTCCCTCAGTCACCTATCGGTGACAGCTCCCTCAGAGAGGGAGCCGAGATTGGTCGTGGGAATCTCCGGCGCAAGATTTTCCGTCGGAGATCGCTACACCAGTGTGCGCTACTGGCTCGCGATGACGATCGTTTTTCGCTAAAATGCGTTCCCTACCAGGTGCGCGTCTTTTTTGCATCGTCATCCCATTGCCTTAACACCGCGATCCAGTCCTGAATGGGCTGACCCCTGTCATCTGTCCAACCATTGGTTTCGTAATGATTCCAGAAATCTGTGATAGCCACATCTTCCAGATGATTCTCCTGACAATAATGTAATATTCTCATAAAATCCGGATAGATCCGTTTCCTGTCTGCAGGCGGCTGGCTTTTTTCGCCGCCCGGCAGCTTTATTTTATTTTCTTCTGATATATTATGATTTATTATATTATTATCTATTCTATTATTATCTATTCTATTCTGGGTTGCCGGTTGGTCGTCATTTGGTTGGCAAGTGGTTGTCATTTGGTTGTCAATTGGTTGCCACATGGTTGGCAGTTGGTTGTCATAGGCAGGATCTGTGGTTTCCAGCAGCACATACCGACCGTTTAATAGCTGTAACTGGCTGCGCTCTGTCTGATAGAAGGTTGCCATACTGCGATCCTTGCGGACAGTGTTGTTGCGATACCAATCCACCAGCACCACCACACCGGAAGGGAAGCGGATAATAAAATCCGCCTGTTCCAGCAGCTGAAGCCCCTGGGGGCATTGATACATATTGGCCATGCGCTTGGTGCCGGGTACAAAGCCCTCGTCATCGGCATGGAGATTCATGTAGATATAGAGCATCTGCACTTCCACCGGCAGATCCATAAACCGATCTTCATCTACAAATTCTGCGGTTATCATTCTTCGTCTAGCCATAAGAAATTCTCCTTTTCTGGTGTCTACCTCTATTATACACCCTGAAAAGTCTGTTTTTTTCCCACCTTGTAATGACCTTGTAAAATGCCTTTGACGAAAATCAAAAAACCCAGTATTCATAAGGGTTTAGCGGATCATAAAATTTATCATACGAAATACAAAATTGCAAAAATACCCTCAAAAAACCCCTGTTTTGCCCAAAAGGTACCACCCCTTTTGAGACGGATTTGCCGTCTCATTGATATAAATCCCTAACGGGATTTTCGTTTTCAATTTTCCACTTTCATCTTTCAACTATAAAACGGGCATCAATCGATGCCCGTTTCAGTCTGTCAAAAAACTCTTTTTTGACAGACTGTCAGAGGTCACTAAAGCCGTCAAGACAAGCAACTCGAACCCGAAGTGTATGTGGATACTCGAGCGGTTCGAGTTGTGAAGTAAGTCAAAACACCTTGCGTAGCAAGCATTTTTACGATTTTGCGTCTTGCGGAACGCTGTTCGCAGCGTTCCCTACAATAGAACGAACCGCCAATCATCAAAACATGTGTTTTGACGATTGACGGCTTTAGTGACACTCTGAAACGGGCATCAATCGATGCCCGTTTTATAATACACTCGATATTGACTTTCCACATCCGGTGCTTCCGGCACAGCCGCAAACAGCCCATAGAGCCGTCCTGCCCGTGTCTCCAAGGCTTGATAGGGGTGGTCAACGGTCTGACCGATGTTGTAAAACTCTCCGGTTTGCCGTGCCAGCTTCAAAACCTGCCGCCCCCGGTCGTTGAATCCCAATACACGCACATAGGGGACAGGCCGGTTCAGATCCTGCTCCGTCAGCCCCAGAAAAGCGCACATGATCATCCGATCCAGCCGTGTCCGGGTGTAGCGCTTGGACTTTACCGACGTCAGAATTTCTTCCAGAGTGGCCTTCTGCCGGGATTCATGCATCAGCTTCCGCCACAAGCCTTCAGAGCCGTAGGGGAGCGCTGCAAATTCCTCGTCGGTCATGGTACGCAGCTTCGCTAAAATCGCCCGCTCGCCTTGCTCAAGGGTGTGCAGATTCCCATGCAGGTGGGCTTCGCTTGGCACAAAATCTGCCCAAACGCCACCATTTTCCATCAAAGCCCGTACCGCCGTAGCGGAGGGGTTCTCCCGATCTGCAACCGGATCGTGGTAATCGCCTTGCCGTAAAATGGCCATGGGCTTCATGGAGCATCCCTGGGCGATTATGGCCTTGCAGTATTCCACAGCTAAAATATTATTTGGTGTGGATAATACAGAAGCATCCTGTCCCATGCGCTCCAAAGCTGCTTGCCTTGCAGCAGGGAAGGACAGCCCATTTTCTAATTGCTCTGTCAGCATGGGCTTAAAATCCTTAGATAATAATGCCTGGGCAATATCCTGCAATACCTGGACGTTGTCTGTCTCCGCACCAAAGCAGAGCCGGTCGCAGAACTTGCCCAGAACGGAAACACCACCGGCAGCAAAGCCTTCTGCCGAGGACAGACAGTAGGGTAGGGGCAGTTCCAGCACCAGATCCGCACCGCATTCCACCGCCGCCCGAGCCCGTAGCATCTTGTCAAAAATGGCCGGCTTGCCCCTCTGCACATAGTTGCCACTCATGAGACAAACCACCAAACCCTCCGGATCACGGGCCTTGACCCAGTCAATTTGCTTCTTGTGACCCAGGTGGAGAGGGTTATATTCACAAATAATTCCGGTTATCATAAAAATAAATCCCTTTTTTGAAAAAAATTCCCTTTTAGGGGTTGAGAAATCGAAATAAATTATATATAATATATTCAGCTATGAGTATTTTAGCATATTATGCGAAAAAAGAAAACAATATTTTTTAGGAGGAGATTCCAATGAACATTCTTATCATCAATGCCGGCAGCTCCAGCCTGAAGTATCAGCTGATGGATCCCGATACCGGTAATGTTGCCGCTAAGGGTCTGTGCGAGCGTATCTACATTGACGGCCGTCTGACTCACAAGGTTGGCGACAACAAGGTCGTGAAGGACATCGCTATGCCCAGCCACTCTGAGGCTATCCAGGCTGTTCTGTCCATTCTGGTTGACCCCGTTGACGGCGTTATCAAGAGCGTTGACGAGATCGATGCTGTTGGTCACCGTGTTCTGCACGGCGGCATGGAGTTCAGCGATTCCTGCATCGTAAATGACGAAGTGATCAAGGCTATCAAGAAGTGCATCCCCCTGGGACCCTTGCACAACCCCGCTAACCTGATGGGTATCGAGGCTTGCCAGGCTGTTATGCCCAACACTCCCCAGGTCGCTGTGTTCGACACCGCTTTCCACATGACCATGCCTCCCAAGGCTTACCGTTATGCCATCCCCACCGAGTACTACGAGAACGACGATATCCGCCGCTACGGCTTCCATGGCACCAGCCATAAGTATGTTGCTCGTCGTACCGCTGAGCTGGTTGGCAAGACCGAGTTCAAGATGGTCAACTGCCACCTGGGCAACGGTTCCTCTATGTCCGCTGTGAAGGACGGCAAGTGCCAGGATACCACCATGGGCCTGACTCCTCTGGCAGGCGTTCCCATGGGCACCCGTTCCGGCGACA
>JAFYVL010000090.1 GCA_017549125.1 Oscillospiraceae bacterium
GCCGGTCAGAGGGCCATAGGGCTCACGGTTGATGGAAACACCCATCTCCTCGTACAGACCGGTCAGACGGTCAACATACTGCCAGTCACGGATGGTACGCTCCATGGGAACGTTCTTACAATAAGGCAGGTTGTAGGAGATACCGCCGCCTTCGTAGGAGGTGAAGCCACCGGCGAAGGTGATCTCGGTCAGCAGACGAGCATCGGGAGTGCCGTGACGAACCTGCATGGGAACGTTGACGGACTCGATGACCTGACGGCACTTTGCCACACCGTGGTTAACAGCGGGGAAACCGTTCATCATAGCACGACCCAGGCGGATGGACTCGGCAATGCCGTTCTCAGCCTCTTCGTAACGATTCTGACGGGTGTAGGAGTCGATGGTGGAAGGCAGCAGGTCTGCTTCACCGTACTTCTCCAGGTACTGCATCAGCTTAATGTGCTCCTCCACAACAGGAACACCTGCACGGGGCTGCACCAGAGTACGGCCTTCGCGCTTTGCGGCAACCAGCTTCTTGGAGAAGCTGCGGCTCTCGGGCATAGCCTTATGGTAAGCAATGGCCTCTTCCAGGTTTACATCCTTACCGGTGGGCCACTGGGTCAGGACTTCCTGGCGCAGGGCTTCAAATTCAGCATCGGGGATTCTTTTATTCTGGATCTCCATAATATTCAAGCTCCTTTTTCATAATTCGAAGTGCCGTCTGGGGGTAATGGGTGGAAAGCAGACCCATGGCGGCTAAAATATACTTTCTGTCTACCCACACTCCGGCCTTCTTGGGGCGCAGGGATGCAGGTTGTGCCGGGGAATACAATGCGTGGGCGGCAATTTCTGCCGTGCGACGGGTATGGATCAAGCTGCCGCCGGTGACCACGATCTGTCCTACCTTGGTCAGATTCTTGCCCTCCTGGACAAAGGTCTGTCCCATCATGGTATAGGTTTCTTCAATAGTACCTGCGTGGCGGCGAACTGCCTCTTCAATGGCCATAGATGCCAATGCAAAGTCCAGCTGCTCCATTTCGTCATTGCCGTCGGGAACTTTGTCGGTGTTTTCCTTTAAGTAGTCCACCAGCTCCTGTACCCTGGCCTGTGTCAGACCGGATTTCTGAGCGACCCGGTGGATGCCCACAGCGTCCAAAATACCCTGGATGCTGTAACGCATACCGATATCGCCCTCCACGGTTCTCTTGGCATAGGGTTCGGGCAGACCCTTGAACACCGTACTCATGTGTTCGGGCATGCCGTCGGCAATGGAATAAATGTCGGTGGTTGCGCCGCCGACGTCTACAGCGACCAGCTCACCGATGCCGCTCTCTCCCTCACAACCCTGTGCCAGCAGTTCCATAGCCTGCAGCACCGCAGAGGGGGTGGGCATCATAATATCATCCAAAAGCTCTGCCGCCGCGCTCAAACCCTTGGCCTGGACGATGCGGTTGAGGAAGATCTCACGGATCTGCTTTTGGGTTTCCTCAATTTTCAGTACACCGAATTTAGGCATCACATTGGGGCAGATATACACCTCGCACCCTGCCAAGATCCGCTCACATTCCCGGGCAGCGGTGCGATTACCTGCCACCACAATGGGGAATTTGGGCTGGATGGATGCCAGCATTTTGGCATTGTGCAGAATGCATTCGGTATTGCCGCCGTCGGTGCCGCCTACCAGCAGGAAAATATCCGGCTTTGCCTTTTGGATATCCTCCATATCATCTTCGGTCAGCTGGAAGGCATAAATGCCAACCACTTTTGCGCCTGCGCCCAGACTCGCCAGCTTGGCTGCTTCTCCGGTCAATTCCGGAACCAGACCGCTGGTGACCATGCGCAGACCGCCGGCTGCAGAGGAACAGGCATAGGTTTCAGCAAACTCTACCTTGCCGGTCTTTTCCTGCAAAATAGCCAGCGCATTGTTCAGACCGTCGTTAATATCGGTGCCGATGGTGGTGAAGGATTGGGCCGTACCCAGTACGGTCTCGCTCTCCACATCCACCGCTGTTAATTTGGTATATGTACTGCCGAAGTCAATCAGCAAGACAGCTTTCACGCAGTCTCACCGTCCATGTGCAGCAGCTCACGCAGTGCCTCGATGGTAGTTTCGGGTGCAGTACCGGGAGGGAATGCACGGTCGTAACCCATGTCCTTGAAGCGGCGCTCCACTTCCTCGAACTTCTGCTTGCCGATAACGATGTTGCCGCCAACTACCAGGGGGATACCCTTCAGGCCGGCCTCATCGCACTTCTCACGCATGCCACGGCAGTCCAGCTCGCCCTGGCCGTACAGAGAAGAAATGACAATTGCATCTGCATTGGATTCGATTGCTGCGGCGATATACTCCTCCTGAGAGACCATAACGCCCAGATTCACTACCTCAAAACCAGCCTCGGTAAAGGCATGGTAGAGGATCTTGTTGCCCACGGCATGAACGTCAGCACCAATGACGCCGATGACCAGGACTTTCTTTTCTCGGTTCTCCATGATTACACCTCATATTTTTAATTTATAATGGTTTTTTGCCATAATTCTACCACTATATAGTATAATGTTCTAGTCCTTTTGTCAACAAAGAATTATACAAATCATCTCAGCCGGTACATTTTTGACCTTTTATACAAAAACCAGCACCCTTTCCACGGTCTATACTCCCCTGTTCTGTTCAAAAAGGCAAAATTTATTGGATCGCGCATCCCCTGCAGGGAATGCCGTCTCCGGCGTTCCGCAAAAACGGGCAATCTGGCGGAACGCTGAGGACAGCGTTCCCTACGCGCATCGAAATAACAGCACGATAATATTGCGATCTCCATTTACGGAATCGAAATTGGTACATTCTCTATGAATTTTCATAAAAACAGGGTATTTTGACCAATTGCAATTCCAGTTTCCCCATGATAGAATATAGTTACATTACTATGGACAAAGGTGGTTTTCCTATGAATATTGCGAAGCAAGCCTATGCCTTCCGTATGGACGGTCAACCTGTTGCCTGTATTCCCCACGGTCATGGTCATATTAACAGCACCTTTAAGATCGTCACCGATACAGACAAGGCATATATCCTGCAGCGTATCAATAAATATGTATTCAAGAACCCCATCCAGGTCATGGCCAATGTGCAGGCCGTTACGGAATTTCTGCACAAGAAGATCCACGACCCCAAGGGCGCTTTACATCTGATCCCTACTCTGCGGAATCGCTACTACCACAAGGACGAGGAGGGCGAATTCTGGCGGATGTATGACTTTATGAACGGTATTTGCCTGGATTCACCCCAGAGTGATGCGGATTTCTATGAAAGTGGTCTGGCTTTTGGCAGATTCCAGGAATTGCTCGCTGATTTTCCAGCCAGCACATTATTTGAGACTATCCCCCACTTCCACCACACCCCCGACCGTTTCCAGCAGCTGAAAAAGTCCATTGAGCTGGATATGGTTGGTCGCAAGGAGCAGGCAAAGCCCGAGATCCTGCAGGCCATGGCTATGGAAGAAATGGGCTGCCGTCTGCAGAAGATGCTCGACGATCATGTACTGCCCCTGCGTGTGACCCACAACGACACCAAGCTGAACAATGTTATGCTGGATTCCAAGACCAGAAAGGCATTGTGCGTTTTGGATCTGGACACGGTCATGCCCGGTTTGAGTGTACACGATTTCGGTGATTCCATCCGGTTTGGCGCAGCCACCGCAGCGGAGGATGAACAGGATGCAACCAAGATGCATCTGGATCTGCATTTGTTTGAGATCTATACCAAGGGTTTCCTGGAAGCCGCTCCCTCTTTGACCGACGAAGAGGTTTCCGCATTGGCTCTGGGTGCATTTACCATGACTCTGGAGGTGGGCATCCGCTTCCTGAAGGACTATCTGGACGGAGACCTGTATTTCCGGGTTGCCTACGAAAATCATAATTTGATCCGTTGCCGTACTCAGTTGGCATTGGCCGCGGATATGTTAAAACATTGGGATGAAATGAATCAGATCGTTGCTCGTATCAGCAGCGAAATCCGAACAAAATGAGAGGTTAGAACATGAATTACTTAGGCATTGATTTTAAGATGGGCCGCAGCCCGGAGTTAGATCCCGGCTTCGTACCCTTCGGTATTTGGGCAGAGGCTTATCTGCAGGGCGCTACCCAGCCCATCGCCATCGCCATTGAGCGTAACGAGGGTCAGATCAGCGTTCACCACACCAAGATCCACGGTACTCCGGAAATGGCTGAAGCCGATCTGCGGTATGTGGAAAGATATGTAAAGTTCCTGCTGTGGTCTGTAGGCGGCTTCCGTGTTTCCATCTGCGGCTGCTCCCCTATCGCACAGAAAATGCAGGCTATTTATTCCATGGACGGTCAGCGTGCATTTGATGCTGACTTCTTCCAGAAGCTGTACGAGCGTCCTCTGGAGATCCTGGATCTGCCCCTGGAGAGCTGCCCCGAAGCCAACGAAACCCCCCGTCCCATGGGCGGTCACACCGACGGCTGCCGTATCGGCTTTGATGCCGGTGGATCTGACCGTAAGGTTTCCGCTGTGATCGACGGCGAGTGCGTTTACTCTGAAGAGGTTGTTTGGCATCCCAAGGTCAATCCCGATCCCAACTATCAGTACGAGGGCATCGTAGCCGCCTTTAAGACCGCTGCTTCCAAGATGCCCCGTGTGGATGGCATCGGTGTCTCCTCTGCCGGTGTATTCATTGGCAATGCACCCATGATCTCCAGCATTTTCTACTGCGTTCCCAGAGATCGCTGGGACGAGGTTAAGACCGTGTTCGACCGTGCGGCAGCTGAAATCGGCAATGTGCCTATCGTGGTTGCCAACGACGGTGACGTCAGCGCACTGGCCGGTGCTATGGGTATGGACATCAACTCCATCATGGGTCTGGCTATGGGCACCAGCGAAGCTGTTGGCTATGTAGACCAGGACAAGCAGGTTCTGGGCTGGATCAACGAGCTGGCCTTTGCGCCTGTGGATCTGCAGGAGGATGCTTTGGTGGATGAGTGGTCCACCGACCGTGGCGTTGGCTGTAAGTACTTCTCCCAGGATGCTGTGATTAAGCTGGCACCTGCTGCCGGTATCGAATTGGATCCCAATTTGACCCCTGCCGAGAAGCTGAAGGTCGTCCAGGGTCTGATGGCCGAGGACGATCCCAGAGCCCAGGCTATCTTCCGTGACATCGGTGTGTATCTGGCTTATACTGTGGTTCTGTACTCCCAGTTCTATGATCTGAAGCACTTGATGCTGCTGGGTCGTGTTATGTCCGGTAAGGGCGGTGACACCATTTTGTCCACCTGCCGTGAGGTTCTGAAGGAGCAATTCCCTGCCCTGGCCCAGTCTCTGGAAGTCATGCTGCCCGACGAGCGTACCCGTCGTGTGGGTCAGTCCGTGGCTGCTGCTTCCCTGCCTAAGATTTAATCTTCTTAATTTATGGTATCCTAAGGCGGGAGCAAGCCCCCGCCCTACCAGATTGTACCATGCTTTGAAATCGAAAGGAAATTATAATGTTCTATAAAAACGCTAGAATTTACGGAACAGATTTTCAGTTCCATACGGGCGCATTTGAGGTGACCGAGGATGGTCGTTTCGGTCAGGTGCTGCCCCAGGATGTGCCTGCAGATGCCATAGATCTGGAAGGTGCAACGGTGATCCCCGGTTTGATCGACGTCCATATCCACGGCAATTCCGGTGTAGATTTCTCTGACGGCGATCCCAAGGGCCCTGAGACCATGGCTCGCTATCTGGCAAAGAACGGTATTACCGGCTTTGCTCCTGCATCTATGACGCTACCCTATGAGGTTTTGGAAAAGGCCTTTGGCTCTGCCAGAGAGCTGGCAGACAACCGTCCTGCCGATTGCGCCAGACTGCTGGGCATCCACATGGAAGGCCCTTACTTCTCCGAAGCCAAGAAGGGCGCACAGAACGGTCTGTATCTGAAGAACCCGGATTTCGAAGGCTTCCGGAAGCTGTTTGAAAGCTGCGGTGGCCTGGTTGGTATCGTGGATGTAGCCCCTGAGCTGCCCGGCGCTGAGGAATTTATCCAGAAGGCAAAGAATCTTTGCACCGTTTCTGTTGCCCACACCGATGCAGATTACGACCATGCCAAAATGGGTTTTGCCGCAGGCGCTACCCATCTGACCCATCTGTACAATGCCATGCCCGGCATTCATCACAGAAAGCCCGGTGTGATTCCCGCAGCTGTAGAGGCTGATCACGTCCGTGCTGAGCTGATCTGTGACGGTCAGCACATCCATCCTGCCACGGTTCGTCTGGCATTCACCATGTTCGGCAGCGAGCGTATGATCCTGGTGTCTGACGCTCTGCGTTGCTGCGGTATGCCCGACGGTGAATACGAACTGGGCGGTCAGCCCGTGTTCCTGGCCGGCGGTGTTGCTAAGCTGGCAGATGGCACTTTGGCCGGTTCTGCAACCAATCTGTTTGATTGTATGTGTTTTGCCATGTCCTTTGGCATCCCCGAATGTGACGCTATCCGTGCCGCCACCTACAATCCTGCTTGCAGCCTGGGTGTGCAAGAAAAAACCGGCAGCATCGCCACCGGTAACTATGCAGACTTTGTAATCTGCTCTGCAGATTATAAGGACAGAAAGGCCTACGTGGCTGGCAAGGCTATTTAAGACAATTTCAAACTTAATGGCGCTGTCTCGATTTGAGACAGCGCCATTTTTCGTATTAAAATAGGTCTTAAGCCAACTCCAGGTTGGTGATTTCACCAGTTGCATCAGACCACATACCACGGATATACAGGTGGCTCAAGGTGATATTGGTATTTCCGGAGTACTTGGTCAGGTTAAGAATGGTAAATTCCACATGGTAATAGCCATTGCCCAGATCCTGAATGGTCATACCGTCGTAGCGATCAATGCTGCCATACTTATCAAATGCAAAGTAGCCATAGTTGCTACCGTTCTGACAGAAAATAGCAATATTGAATGTACCGTCGGTAACCTTATAGTCAAAGGACAGCTTTACCGTCTCGTCTGTATTCAGAGGGATCTCCACATTCTGACCGGGGTTAAAGGCGTAAACCACAGCCTCTTCCTCGGGCTCCGTGGGCTCGGGCTCAGAGGATTCTGTAGGCTCAGCGGGAACAGAAGGCTCAGTAGGAGTTTCTGTAGGAGCAGAAGGTTCTGTGGGTGCAGAGGGTTCTGCAGGCTCAGAAGGCTCTGTGGGAGCGCCGGGCACATCCCAACTGCCGCCAACGATCTTATTTTGATCGCTAACGATCTGGGTCTGGTACCAAGCCCATGTGGTAGATGCCAAGCATACAGTACACAGCAGAACGCTGCAAATTGCGCAGATCAGCATACGAGTCATGCACTTTTCTGTGACCTTGTCATCGGCGGGCGCTGCAAATAATTTCTTCAAAAACTTCATTTACATTGCCCCCTTTCAAGCCATGGGTGTGCCGGCCTGCTGTGCATAGACACCAACACCCAACTCCACAGAGGGAGCTTCTCCACGACCGTTTGCCACATTGTCAACCTCTTCGGGCATGAACACCACCAGCGCAGCATAACGAACTTCGCCAGCTGCTACGGATACGGTATCTAGCTGAGAATAGGTATCCAGGCAATAGCTTTCCATCTGATTTACAGCATTTTCGCGAGCCAGCGCACGATCCAGTTCTGCTTCAGAGGCGCCAAAGACCACACCAAAACGCAGATGATCCGGCAGGTGCAACGTCTCGCCATAGACATTCACACCATCGGTATAGCTGTTCATATCCACAGAAAGCTTATAGTCAAAAGACACATTGCCATCATTTTCAATTTTCAAATAAACCACTTGGGTATATCCGGGCTCATAGAGTGCCTGGTCATTGAATACAGCCGTATTGCCATCCATGGCAGTATAATCGGTTACTTGATCATTCTTATAAGACACCTTCAAGTCCATAGTTCCCACTTGGAAGGTATTCCGATCAACGGCCGGTGTATCTGTAAACCAAGCAATGGTAGCTCCGGTACCCAGTACAGCCAGCAGGATCAGCAAACATACGGAGGTGATCCATGCGGCCTTTGTATAAGGTATTTTCTTCACCGCAACTCCATCCTTTCTCTCTTAAGATTCATGTTCTTCCTTTTTCTTTCTCATGACCATCATGAGAACCAAGATACCCAGCATCACAGCAGACACTGCCATGATACCCATATACAAGCCGATGGGGGTCTCGTCACCGGTCTTGGGGGGCTGGGGATCTTCGGGCTCAATGGGGTATTCCTCCACCATGAACTCCCAATCCAGATAACCAGCTGCGTTCTGGAATTCGTTACCCAAGGTCTGGGGAACATACAAAGTAACATCCAGATCCACAGTACCGCCGGAAAGCAGAGTACCCAGGCAGACCCAATCGGTCAGCTGTGCAGGCTGGTCTGCGGCTGCTTCAAACAACACGCTGTCGCCATCCTGCTCCACCAGCAACTGCAGCTGGGACAGGAATGCCGCAGATTCCTCATGGGCACCCAGAGAACGAACATAGATCTTAACTTTTACTTGATTGGATGCATCGTTGCGAACCTGAATCTGCTGACTCAGCGTATCGCCGGGCATCACATTCTTCAAATCCGGGAACAGATCTGTAACAGAATGCTCTGTGCCGGGTTCAAACACGAAATCACCGGCATCGCCGCTGTAGGTCACATTGCCCTCTGCAGCCGCTGCGGAAACAACACCACAAGCCAGCATTACAAGGCACAGGATCAGAGACAGAATTTTCTTCATGATCTATCCCTCCTTATTCTGCTGCCCAGCCGGCAGCATCCCAGGGATACTCAGCAGGGTTGTTCTCGCTTTGCAGCGCATCTGCATTGACGGTCAGAGACATGATCGCACCAATATTGGAAACGGTCACATACTCGCCTACCACTTCCACCTGTGTGAACACAGGCTCTGTGATCTGGCCAGGCTCCAGGACGGAATTATAATAGATGTAGCCGTCTGCACCCTCGGTCCAGTTTTCGGTATTCAAATTCACCTGCAAGCAGTCATCGCTCAGGCTCAGATCGGTACTGTTGTTGACCAGCTTTACACGCAGGTAGAAGGGATGGTCACAAACATTTTCCACGGTAACAATTTTATCCACCACATCGCCGGGGATCACGGATACGCCCTCTGCAGGGAAATCCTGTCCGTCAGCAGTCTTTTCATGAATGGCCAGATCGATCTGACCTGCGGTGATCACATTGGTTGCCGTACCGGTCGTAGAATAAAAGGCAAGCGTCCCAAAAGAGATCACGGCGATCAGTGCTACCGCAATGGCAACCACCAACAGCTTCATACGTAAATTCTTCACAGGCGCGTCCTCCTTTCCTTCTCTCATTCTTTAAGTTTTATGTATCAGCCTACCAGCGCAAATGCTTGCTGTGCATTGTCGCCGGTGTTATCAGCCTGTACGGCCTGTGCCTCGATGATCATCTGGAAATCGCCGGCGCTGATGGTTGCAAAATCGGTCTGCTTCAGATTTGCGGGGATCTCCACATGGGTAAACAGGGTCTGGCTGGCATTGGGTGCCAGAATAGCATTCAGATAATAGGTGTAGGTCACCTTGTTACCACTTACGGTCTTGCCGGCAGCAGTCCACAGAGTGTCGTCATATCCCAGATAGGTACCGGTCAGATCACCAACCAGTGCATCGTAGTCAGCGTCGATGGTAACCAGAACACGGATGTACTGATCATAAGAACCGGTATTGGTCACGAAGGGCTCTTTTACCAGCTGTGCGCCGGGGTAGATATCTTCGTAGATGTAGCCAGTTTCTGCCTTATCAGCAATGCCGTCGCCATTGGTATCCACATTCTCCAGCAAGGTTACGGAGAAAATGTCGTCGGGTTCCTGGGTGGAAGTTGCCACATGGAAATTGTTGGTCACGGAATCAGAATCGGTGAACCATGCCAGAGTACCGGCAGAGATCAGAGCCAGTAGGCTCAGCGCCAATGCCAAAACAAGGATTTTTTTCTTATTCAGCTTCATAATAGATCCTCCTATGGATTAAGCATTAAAATCAGGAACATTGGGGAATGCTGCGTCCAGTGCAGAAGCTGCATCTGCAAAGCCCTGGGACTGAACACCCTGGGTTGCTACCAGTACATAGACCTTCTGGGAAACATCGTAGTCGTAAAAATCGAAGGAAGTGCCGTTCCAAGTGCAGAACTTGGGCTCACCGTTCTGCTCCTTCATATCCACGTTGGCATTCATATAAACGCCTTCCAGCAGAGCATCGGTGGTCTCACCCTTAGCCAACTCCTGGGTGTAGGTGTAGGAGAATACGGTAACGTTCACGGTCTTGCCGTCGATCTGTACGTCCTGGGTGGTGGTAGCAGCTTCCTGTACCCAATTAGCAGAGTCGCTCAGATCCAGAGTCAGCACATCCACCAGTGCAGTAGGCACAGCAATGTGGGTACGCACATAGGCGGGATTATTGCCGGTGGAGCTGACGGTTACGATCTTCTCCACATAGTTCTCATCGCTACTGGGATCATTGACATTCACCACAGGCAGCAGGGTTTGATCCTGCTGGAATGCCACCAGCTGACCGTTTTCGTCATGCTGCTGCTCGGTCTGGGTGATCTTCACGTTGCCAACGGTGAAGGTGTTGGTCACCGTGTCTGTGTCGTGGAAATATGCCAGCGTGCCATAGGACAGGATGCCCAGCAACAAAACCACGGCGCAAATGATCAGAATCTTCTTTTTCATTTATGTTTCCTCCTTGCTTTCAGGAACAGTTTTTTTCTTTAACAGATCCGGCAGGAATACCATCAGCGTCAATAACAGCATCACTGCCACGGTGATGTACATTCCCGGAGATGTCTGTATAAAATTCGATAAATAACCCAACAACGGGATGGAGAACACCGGCACACCCACCAAATTCTTAAAATGAACCGGTGCGGCATCCGGGGTGCTACGGGCATCGCCCTGGGTACGGAAGGTTTGGTTTTCACGGTCAATCTCCACCACACGGTGGGTAGCGACCACCAAATCATCGTTCAACACAAAGGTAATGGGATCTCCCACCTGCACATCTACAGGATCGGTTTCCTTCACATACAAAAGATCACCGGGAGAATAGGTAGGCTCCATACTAGCAGATAACACATGGTAGACCTGCAAGCCCACCAATCTGGCACCTGCCAGCAGCAATGCAACGATCACTACCACAGTAACCAGAATACCGGAAACGATGTTCCATGCTTTTTTGAAACCGGGCGACATCTGCATATCAGTCCTCCTGCTCTGAGAACTCTTCCAGAATGGCATCCAGGCTCAGTTCCTCGGGAGTCTCTTCTTCAGTAGCGGGTTCCGGCTCTACAGGCTCTTGGGCAACCGGCTGCGGCACTGCGCCGCCATCCAGCTGAGCCTTCAGACGCTTGATTTCTTCCAGCATCTCCTCAGACTTTTTACGCTCCAGCTGCAAAGCCTCTTTCTCCTGGCGAATCTCATCGAGCTGCTGTGCCTTATATTGGCGGAACAATCGTACGCAGATCACACCTTGATAGCCGATCAGCAACATAAAGGGCAACAGGATACACAGCAAGTAGCCGGGGGTGGTTCTCAGGAAATTGAAGAATGTTCCCAGATTGGGCAATGTAAAGCAATACTTGCCTTGCACGTGGGCATAGCTGACCACCATATCGTCATCCATATTGGTGGATGTGCCGTATGTAATAAAGCCCGGATTACCGTAAGGATCCACAGATTTGCTGCGGATCTTATGGGTCACGATCTGCCCCTTATTGGTTTCGTTTTCAGAAACGAAGGAAATAATATCCCCTTCTTTTAAGGTAGAAGGATCTACTTCCTTAACCAGCACCAGGTCACCTGCATCAAAGTCCGTCTTGCTCATGGAATCTGACAAAACGATGTATGCCTTGTATCCAAAAATATCCCGGTCGTTACGGCCAACGGTGTTCACCGACACAATGGTAAAAATCATCATGCCCATGGTCAGTATGACAACCAGCCACACCAGCACCTTAGACGCAACATTCCAAAACTTTTTCATACACTTCTCCTTTATTGGCATGTCAAAAGGGTATAACATCCCTATCATGCATAAAGATACATGAAAATTATACCTCAAAACACCGGATGCGTCAAGGAATATTTCCCCCCTACCCATTAGTTTATGTGAATAAGTAAAAAAAAGCACAGAAATTGAAACCAATTCCTGTGCTTTTTGTGTTATTAAGCTTCGGTGATGACCAGAGTGCCATCCACCACTTGTACAGTTTTTCCGGAGGTCACCGCATGGAAGATCTTGGTATAATCCACATTTGCGGATGCATCCAGATCGGTGATTGCAGTACCGTTGGCGCCGTTTTTCATACAGATACCCACCCGGGCATCCTCTGTGATGCCGGTATCCGCAATATTCAGCATGCCATTGGAATCCATGCAGATATCCTGCACCTGCGCGTTGCCGCCTATGAAGCAATTTACTGTACCCTTATTGGTGAACAGATAGACGCTGTTGACGGTGGAGGCGCAATCGGCAGCGCAAGCGCCAACCACACCGCCGGTGATGGTCAGCTTGCCGGTCTTGCCGGATTGGGCTCGCAGGAAGATGTTGCCACCGTAGGATACCGCCTTGCCGCCTTCGATGCGGCCGCCGGTGATCTCAATATCGGTGCTGTTGGGCAGACCGTAGATATTACCGCCGCCTGTAAATACCGTTGTACCGGTGGAAATACCGTTGCGCACCAGGGCATCCTTAGCGATCAGCAGTTTGCCGAATACAGCAATGTTACCGCCGGATGTGCCCTCGCCGTTCTCCACAATACCGCCATAGAGTTCCACACGACCTGCGCCGGCAATAGAGATATTGCCGCCTTCGTTAGCCTTGCCACCTGCGATCAGACCGGCATACATTTCAAATGTGCCGTCCACGCGGAGGTTACCGCCACCCTTTTTATTGGCTGTGGTATCGCCGTCACGGATCACACCGCCGTACATGTACATCTTGCCGCCCACGGTGCCGGTACCGCTATTGCTGCTATAGGAAGAACCAACCCCATGACCGATCAGATTGCCACCGTAGAAATAGAAGTTCGCACCGCTACGGGCATAGAAGATATGGGCATGTGCCTTGGAGTCAGAGGTCACAGAACCCTTGTAGGTTCGAACTGTGGTATCCTCCACGGTTTCATCGGTATAATCACAATCGCACAGATGCAATGTTCCCTGGAAATACAGGGTACGAGTCTCGCTATGGAGATTCTTACCGTTCAAGCACAATGCCATGGTCATATCCACGGTAGAGATAATGCTTTTTGTGATTGTGATATCCTCGCTGAGATAATAGTAACCGTCATCGAGCAAATAACCGTCGTTGGTAAGCTTTACGGGGCTTGTGCTGTCTGTGGCATTGTCGAACATATCCTGGGTCAACGCTGTCCAGGTGATGTCCTGACAGGTGTGAGCCAGTTCCTTAGGCATCGCCTGTGCGCCTGCGCAGATGCAGTGGCTGCGGTGAGCCGGTTCTTCCGGCTCGGGTTCTTCCTCACGGGGAGATTCTGCCAAATACAGTTCGCCCGCATTTGCATCATAGTACACATTCTTGCCGGATGCATTGCTGGTGATGCAAGCTGTCAGATCGCCGCTTGCTGCACCGATCACGCCGGGGTTAGCCATACTCAGGCGGATGGAAGAATCTGCAGACAAAGCCTTCACATCCAGGTTGCCGCTACCTGCCATGTACAGAACACCGTCCATGGTCACAGTACCGCTGAGGGTTACCTGGGTATTGGTATTCGAACCCACATACAAGCCAGCGCCACCAGACTGTGCGTAGCTGTCGGTGATCGTGGTATCCTTCACCAGCAGAGTGGCCTTATTGGATGTATTGTTACCGGCAATACGCAGGTTGCCGCCGGTGCCGTTGGCATTGTTGGCATCCTTGGCCGCATGACCGCCGCTGACGGTACAACCCACAATCATAACCTTAGAGGTGGCGGAAATGTTCACGTTGCCGCCCTTGAAGGAATAGCCGTTCTCCAGGTGACAGCCGTACAGGCGCAGATTACCGGAGGACTGGATCAGGCCGCCTTCGGTGACAGCTGTACGGGTATCGGTATCTATGCGGCGCAGGGTCACATTGTAAGCGTTGAATGTGCCGGTGGACAGGCTCAAACGAACCACACCGCCGGATTCACCGGCCACACCGGTGGCACCGATCACACCGCCCTTGGCAGTATCACAGTTACAGACATTTACGCTACCGGAGCCGTTGAGGTAGAACACACGACCGTTTTCATTGGTAATGTTATAGCCGTTGAGACAGATATTGATCTGATTTGTGCCAACCTTCAAGCCGGACTGCAGATCCTCCAGTACCACATTGTCGGTCAGGTAGTAGTTACCGGACTCGGTGGGCAAGCTGTTGGTGCTTGTCCATGCTGTATAGAGTTCACGACCGCAGCTATGCTCGTACATACCGGTAGCGGTATCGCCACAGAAGCAGTGGGCATGCAGGTCTTGGTCTGCTGCCATGTAGACCATGCCCTGCTGGGCATCGTAATACACCTTCATGCCGGAATTCTTGCTTTCGATGCAGGCGGACACATCCGTATTGGCTGCGCCGATCACACCGGCTGTCTTCATTTGCAGAAGGATCACAGAATCCGCAGACAGATCCTGGAAGTTCAGGTTTTCCGCAGAATCCATACGCATAGCAGCGTCCATGGTGATCTTGCCACTCATGGTCACGGTTGTGGTGGTTGCGTTGCTCATGAACAAGGATGCACCGTTGACCTGTGCCTTGCCGCCCACCAGAGCGGTATCCACCAGGGTCAGGGCTGCCTTGTTTTCGGTGTTGTTGCCGCTGATACGCAGGTTACCGCCGGTACCGTTGGCATTGTTGGCATCCTTGACTGCCTCACCGCCGGTGATGGTACAGCCGACGATATAAGCCTTGGCGGTAAGCACCAGGTTCACATTGCCGCCCTTGTAGGCATAGCCGTTTTCTACGGTAGTGCCATAGAGCCACAGGCTGCCGGAGCAGTTGATCACACCGCCCTCGGTCACCGCGGTACGGGTATCGGTGTCGATACGACGCAGGGTCACATTGTAAGCGCCGAACTTAGCGCCGGGCACGCTGATACGAACCACACCGCCGGACTCCCCTGCCACACCGGTGCCGCTGATGGTGCCGCCCTTGGTGGTATCACAGTTGCAGACATTCACTGCGCCTGCACCATCCAGGTAGAACACACGGCCGTTTTCATTGGTGATACTATAGCCGTTGAGACAGATATTGATCTTATTTGTACCAACCTTCAAGCCGGATTGCAGATCTGCCAGCACCACATTGTCGGTCAGGTAGTAGTTACCGGATTCGGCGGGCAGGCTGTTGGTTTCTGTCCAGGGCTCGTATGCCATGCGGTCGCACTCGTGATTATAGGCACCAAGAGCGGTATCACCGCAGAAGCAGTGTGCGTGAGCGCCCTCAGGGATCTCCTGACGAAGCATCAGCTGACCGTCACGGTAGACCACATAATATGTGCTATCCAGACTATGGAAGCATTCGGACAAGTCCTGCTCGGACTCAGCAAAGGTACCGGGTGTGGACATGCTAATACCGATATAGGAATCAGCACTCAGATCCTGCAGCTTCACAGAGCCGCCTGCCAGGTAGGCATCACCGATCTGCAGTTCACCACCCAGAGTGGTCTTGGTGGTGGTATCCAGATAGATGTCGCTGCCAATAGGTGCGTAACCACCCTGGATCGCACCGCCCAGCAGGTTGATCTTGGCTGCGCCGGAGACGAACACATTACCGCCTCGAACCTCTGCGCCGCCGTTACGGATCAAACCGCCGTACATATTGAAGGTATTGGGAGTTGCAACGATCAATGCGCCGCCCTGTCCGTACTTACCGTCCTTATCCTTGACCACATTGCCGCCCCAGATGGTGCCGCCGTACATATTCATGGTAGAAGCAGCCTTTTCAGCAGCATTGCCTGCGTCATTGGACAGGTAGCCGATGCCACCCCAGTAGCTGGAGGTGCCATCATAGATGGTAGACAAGGTGCCGCCAAACAGGTTGAAGGTACCGCCGGCATAGGTGTAGAACACAGGTGCCAGAGCAGCCTTACCGATCAGCTCACCCTTGTTCTGGCAATCGGTCACGTTCAGCGTACCGTTGATACGGAAAATACGCTTGGTGCTGGTCAGCTCACAGCTGTTCAGACACAGAGTGATCTCCTGTCCAGGCAGAATATCGATGGACTTGGTCAGTTCCAGATCCAGGGACAGGTAGTAATTACCGCTGGCGGGGAATGCCAGATTGCCGGAGGTGGGAGAGTCCACCAAGGTCTCCTTGGTAAGCTTTGTCCACTTGGTCAGTTCCTTACAGGTGTGCTCCCCTACCCCCTCTGCAACACCAACACAAGCGCAGTGGGTGTTGTTATGGTTCTGAGGAACAATGGCGTTTGTGACAGTAACTGTCTTCTTTGCGCTGTTATAAGACAGTACATAATCATCAGGATCAAAGGAAGCCAAGGCCTTATAGCCCGCCTGGGTGGCAGAGGTCATGACAACCTGAGACTTCTGGGGCTTGCAGACCAGCAGAATATTGCTCTCGGGGTAAATGCCGCCGTCAACAATGGAAGTATCTTCCCGCAAGGTCAGTTTCTTGAGCTGCATATTGCCCTTGAGGGTCACACGATCCTTTGTAATGTGCATATTCTCTGCGGACAGGCCGTTGATCACAACTTCCTTCTCGGAATTACAGGTGAAAGCACCGCCGCCGATCACAGATACATTTTCCAGATACATTCTGCCGCTGGCATTCACATTGGCTGCGCTGGGGGCAGAACCGTTGGCAATTGTACCGCCAAAGACACGGAGGGTACCGCCGCTATTGAGCTGAATGTTACCGCTCTTGGTGGTTGCCGTACCATTCAGCAGATTACAATCGTACAGGCTGACCGTACCAGAACAGGAGATCAAGCCGCCTTCCTTGGCAACCGGTGCACTGCCGCCAACCACATCAATATTCCACAGGTTCACAACGCAGGAGGAGCTGGACACACGAATCACACCGCCGCTCTCCTCGGCAACACCGTTACCGATCAGCTTACCACGGGTGGTATGATCGCAGATATTCAGCTTTGCGGTGGACTTTACATAGAAGCAGCGACCCTTACTGGAAATAGTATGACCATCCAGACGAAGGTTCACAGACATACCATCCAAAACGAAACCTTCAGCAGGAGCAACCACATCCTGGGTCAGATAATAGCTCTTACCGTTTTCCAGAGGTGTCTTGCCATTCCAGGGCTGCCACTTCACATTGCTCTTGCAGGGACATGTGTCTTTTTCGTCCAGAACCTTAGCACGCTCCACTACAAAGACGATGGTAGCCAGGCCATCTTTATTATGCAGTGCATGGATCCGGTCGCCTACACGCAGCGTTGTCACTTCACCACAGAAGGACTTATAGTTGGTACTTACATTATATACCTTGCAATTTGCAGCCATGGTGCTGGTGAAATACTGACCAGCCGTATCGGCAGTCGAGGCAGGATCTTTCTGGGCAGTGAAGGTCTTGCCGTTAATCTTCTTCACATCCACCCAAGATTGATGCTTAGTGCCGCCCTGATAACCTGCCACGGTACTTGCACCGAAGAGCTTTTGAACCACACCGTTCTTATCCACCAGCAGACCCACACATCTTGCCGCAGCTGCATCGATCTTTCTGGCCAATTCCTTGTCGTTGGTCTTTACGGTGACCTGCTTGCCATTAACAGCCATATCAAAGTAATAATAGCCGTCCGCTGCAGGTACACGGGTGCTGACCTTCTCTTTAGAATCGTACTTTCTGACCAAGTTCCAATAGATAGGAACATTGGGCGCACGATCCACCACGAAAAGAACTGCGATCTCGCCGTCCAGGTTCTTCAAGCCATGGACACGGTCGCCCACCTGCAAGGTGGTGTATTCACCGGGGTTATTGGTATAGAACAAAGAGCCGTTGATGACCTGGATATCCTGGGCCATCACACCCTCCAGAACCGTAGGCTCGGTATCACCGGTGAGGACACGGGAAACGGTCACATTCCGGCCATCGATCTTATCCACATAATACCAAGAGCCGAAGGTTGCGCCGCCATGGATCGCACCGGCAGAGGCAAATGCCACAATCTCATTATCCTCGGTGATCTTCATGCTGAAGCAGCGTGCTGCGTAGCTATCCAGCTTGGTTGCCATTTCCTTATCCTGGGTCTTTACTGTGATCACCTGACCGTCGGTAGCTACATCAATGTAATAATATCCATCTGCAGAAGGGGTGCGAGTGGTTTCGCTGAGAGTCTTGTCAAATTTGCGTTCCACATTCCAGTACAGCTTATAGCCATCGTCACCGGCCAGACGGGAAACGACCCATGCGTAGCAGATTCTGCCGCGCTTATCCAGCAAACCGTGGATCTGGTCACCGTACTGCAGCTTGGTGTAGCTGCCCAATTCGCCGCCGATGCCGGAGACGTTGATGATCTTGGCATTCTTGGCAATGGGGGCTTCATACTCCGTACCCATGGTGCTGCCGCTGAGCTTTACTGCATACACATTGGTACCGTCGGTCTCAAACACGTGCGCCCAGCTAGCGAAGGTGCCGGAGCCGTTGGCAGCGGTGGTAGCAGAGTATACACGGCACACAAAGCCGTCCTCGTCAAATTCCAGGCCGGTACATTTTGCCGCCTTGGCATCAATGGCATTGGCCACAGCCATATCACGGGTCCGGACGGTGACCACCTCGCCGTTGAGCGCCATCTGGAATTCATATGTACCCAGAGAATCGTAGGGACGAGTGGTAATACGATTGGTAGAATCGTACTTACGCTCCAAGTTCCAGTATACATCACCGGGCTCCTGGTATCCCTTACGATAAACATAGATCAGATTGCCATTGTAATCACGGATGGCCATCAATTCGTCATCCTCAGCGATCTGGCTAGAGATACCGCAGAGCAGACCCTGCTGTCCCACATCGTAGACCTGTGTATCTTCAGTGAGCTCAAGGTCGAAGTCCTGGCCTTTGAACATGCCCTGGTTGTTACAATGCACCGTATTGCCTTCCACAGACTTTACATACAACACATTGGCCACCAGGCCACCGGTACACTCGTTAATATTCTTAACGTCAATTGCCACACCGTCTTCATTGAACACCAGACCCATCACATCCAGGTGATCGACCTTGCGGATCAATTCCTCGTTGGCAACCGGGATATCCACCTGCTCGCCGCCCACGGCAAACCGGACATAGAAATATCCGTCACCACGGGGTGAACGGGTGAATGTACCTCCTGCATAATCTGCACGCTCCACGTTCCAATACAAGGTTATGGATTGGTTAGTGGATTTATGGTCCGTATCTGCCGATTGATTCAGCATCAGGATACCAAACACCAATGCGCCGACCAATAACAGCGCGCCTAAGGCAATCAGAATGATCTTTGATTTCTTCATACCTGCCCTTCCCTTCTGTCTAAGATATAATGTCACTATTTTAGCTCATCCATTATACACCCGAACTCCTTAAATTGCAACATATTTCCTATATAAAAAACCTATATATCCACAGGATTTTTCCGCAATTACACAACATTATTCCGCAATATATTCAAACGTTTTCATAATCTCCAACAGGAAGAATTTTTTCTGCGATTTCTATATTTAACATTTTTTAACATTAGATAACAAATTTTTTCATAAATTAGCAAATATATATTGATTTTTCTTTCGGGCGGCATTATAATGATTTCGTATGAAAATCAATCATCAGCGTTCCCTTTGGGAAAGGATGCTGAGAAAGTAAAGGAGAGCATTTCCATGATTATTACGCAGAAGAAACCCACGGAAGAAGTCATGGCTATGGTTGGCGATGCCAAGACAGTGGCCATTGTTGGCTGCGGCAGCTGCGCCACCGCTTGTCAGACCGGCGGCGAAGCCCAGATCGCTGAGCTGACCGCTATCTTGGAGCAGGCCGGCAAGAAAGTGGTTGCTACCACAGTTGCGGATTACTGCTGCATGAATCTGGGTGTTAAGGCAAAGATGAAGCCTGTTGTGGCCGCTACCCCCGAATGTGTCATTTGCATGAGCTGCGGTGACGGTGTCCAGTGCGTGGCTAAGAATGCCGGCAACATCCCCGTCTACCCTTCCAATAATACCATGTACTTAGGTGAAGCTGTGCGCTTCGGTGTTTGGGAAGAAGCTTGCCGCTTCTGCGGCGAGTGTGTGCTGGGTCAGACCGGTGCAGTTTGCCCCATTACCCAGTGTGCCAAGAGCCTGGTGAACGGTCCTTGCGGTGGCCAGAAGAACGGCAAGTGCGAGGTCAATCCCGAGAACGAGTGCGCATGGATCAAGATCTATGAGCGTCTGCAGGCTACCGGCCAGGTCGAAAAGCTGATGAACACCCGGGAGGACAAGGGCTATGGTGCCTTTGCTTATCCCAGAACCATTAGTCTGAGGGGGAAAAAATAATGAGCATTTTGAAAGACGCATTAGAATCCGGTAAATTTGGCGTTACCGCCGAAATGGCGCCTCCCAAGGGCTATGACTTTGCTGAGCAGATGGAGGCCGCTGAGGTTCTCTCCGGCAAAGTTCATGCTGTGAACGTAACCGACATGCAGTCTGCAAGCCTGAAGGCTTCCGGCATTGGTCTGTGCATTAAGCTGAAGCAGGCCGGTGTAGAGCCCATCCTGCAGATCACCGGTCGTGACCGCAACCGTATGGCCATTATGGGCGATATTCTGTCTGCTGCCAGCTTCGGCATCGACACCATGCTGGCGCTCACCGGTGACCACCCTGTGGTTGGCGATTGCAAGGACTCCAAGCCCGTTTACGATCTGGACTCCGTTGGCATTCTGAAGATGCTCACCAAGATGGAGCAGACCGGTTGTGACTGCGGCGGCAACGAGATTGCCGGCGGCGCACCTCAGTTCTACAAGGGTGCTGCTGTCACCCCCGTTTACGAGCCCATCTTCCTGCAGATCAACAAGCTGCGCCAGAAGGTCGAAGCCGGTGCTATGTATGTCCAGACCCAGGGTATTTTCGATCTGGATCAGTTCAAGTATTTCCTGGACGCTGTGGACAAGGCCGGTATTAAGACCCACATTATGGCCGGTATCATTCCTCTGAAGTCTGCCGGTATGGCTAACTACATGAACCAGAACGTGCCCGGTATCGATGTGCCTCAGCACATGATCGACCGTCTTTCCGCTGCTGCCGCAGAGGGCAAGGAAAAGGGCATCAAGGGTCTGCCCACCCAGTTGGGTATTGAAATGGCCGCTGAAATGATCGCCAAGATCAAGGACGAGAAGCTGTGTGACGGTGTGCATATCATGGCCATCGGCGCAGAGAAGAACGTTCCTACCATTTTGGACAAGGCCGGCATTACGGTATAAATCACCCTCATCCGTCAAAAAACCGGCTCGTAATGAGCCGGTTTTTTTGACACCTTCTCCCAGGAGAAGGCACGAGGACAAGGGGACGGTTCTCCCCTACCCTTGACAAAAGAATACCGAAGGTGTAACATCAAATTGGGCGATTGTTATCCAGCTTGGGGACAAGAGGACCGTCCCCTTGTCTCTTAGCAGCGGCAACACCTTAGGAGGAAAATATGATACGAGGAATACAATGCACTTTAGATGCACCTGTTTTGAACTTTATAAAAACCATTCTTCAATGG
The DNA here is from genome assembly GCA_017549125.1 of Oscillospiraceae bacterium. Taxonomy (GTDB): domain Bacteria; phylum Bacillota; class Clostridia; order Oscillospirales; family Oscillospiraceae; genus Faecousia. The sequence continues at coordinate 21,678 of JAFYVL010000090.1, forward strand.
CCTTTGGAATTTTATGTGCCGTGGTGTCAAAAAGTTGACACAGATAACAAATACATCCCCGGCGACTACACAGATTTTTTCCTTTGCCAAGACAATCTTGTTTTTTTAGAAAAAAGCGCAATCTGGGAAATTGTAATCCACGGGTACCCTAAAGGGCATACTCCGGAGACATTAGAGGTGTACGAGGAGTATTTGCACAGTTCTTGCCAGATGTGTTTGATATACTACGATTGTGGTTATTTGGATATATATATTAAGGACGAAACTCGCAGAAAGCTTGCCTGGGACACCTTGATAAATCTAGGTGCCGAGGACATGGAATGGCTTACGGACGAAAACGACGGAAGAACTGGACTAGCTACACATTAACAGGGACAAGGGGGCGGTTATTAACCGCCCGGTGGTTTTGCCACAGCAAAATCACATCGCCGCCAGGCGATCATCCAATTTATTTCTGCGAAATCCCAATCATTTGCATACAAATGATTGGGCGGGCGCTTGATAAGCGCCCCTACGAGGGGGAAAATATAGAGACAAGAGACCCTCCCCTTGTCTCTCTACAATCTCGCAATGGCGCGTCAAACCAAGTGAAGAAGCGGAACGCTGGGGACAGCGTTCCCTACATAAGGAAAACCGCCAATCGGGTGATTGGCGGTTTTGATTTTGGAATTAGGCGGTTAGGTTGATGAGGAAGCGGAAGGCCACACGGCGGGAGGCATCCATATCCACCTGGCCATCTTCGGTATAGATGGGGTTCGTGAAGGAATAACCTGCGGCTACCATCATGTCTTCCAGGATACTGCCGTACTCATTATCCACGGATACGCAATAATTCTTCACGCTATCCGCACGCTTCTGAGACAGCTCCAGGTTGTAATCATAGTCACCGCTGGTATCGGTGTGTCCCTCAACCATGATGGTGGACACGAAGCCGTTGTACTTTTCATTGAACACCACGGAGGTATACACCGTGATGAACTGCATCAAGAAGGACTGACCCTCTGCAGAAACATCGGCGGAATCCACAGCGAACAGCACGGAAGAATCCATAACGATCTCGCCGGTTTCCTCGTTCACGGTCACATTCAGACCAGCGTCCTGGTAGGCTGCAGCCAGATCCACCAGCAGGTTCTCACGCTTTTCAATGATCTGCTGGATCTGCTCCTCGTCCATATTCTCCAGAGCGCTCTTCTCTTCTACGCTGATAGAGCCATTCAGAGAATCGGCATAGCGATCAAAATAACCGGCGGTATACAGATAGTAACCATCCATATCTGCCAGGACGATGCCATCAAAGCCACAGAGGAAATACACCAACTGACGGACATATTGCTTGCCTTCATGGTTCTTCCAGGACAGGGTCAGCAGGCCATCTTCGGTCAGAGCGCCTACTGCGCTGTGGTATCTGTCTTCCTTGTTGGTGCTCTCCACGTTGATTCTTGTGCTAACGATACGCACGGTATCCACATTCTCAAAGGTAGCAGAGCCGGGAGCCAGGTATTCGCCACCCTGGCAGAAATATTCCTTGTTCAGGAACTTCTCAGCGGTGAGAGTAATGCTGTTGCTGCCCTGGGACAGGGTCAGGTGAGGACCGGAGAAGGAGAATGTATACTCCCATACCAGATCGCTCAGCTGATAGGTCAGGGTCTTGTTAGTATCATCATAGTTCCACTTGGTCAAGGGCAAAGCGCGGAAGGTGTTGCCTTCCACCTCGTAGCGGCAAACCACATACTTCATGCCGCCATCTTCTGTCAGGAAGTACAGCTTGATCCAATGGTGACCGGTATCATACTGCACCACATTATTAAAGGTGTTGGGGCCGCACTCATAACGATAAGGCACAACGGAGGTGGTCCATTCCGTATCGTTGATGGTGAAGGTCATGGTGTCGTACTTTGCCAAATGATCCTTTGCCTCAGCATCGGTCAGCTGCCAATCCACAGTGGAGCGGTAATCACCATAGAACATCTGAGGAACATATTCCAGGTTGGCATAAACCTGCTTCACATCCAGAGGGGAAGCCACGGTAGCCACAGGGTCGGTGGTGATATCGCCGTCGAGGGTATAGCCACGGAATTCGTACACACCGTTGTTGTCAACGACGGGTGCGCTGTTACCGGAGTTGGCCGCAGGTGCTTTTTCCTTGCTGCCGCCGCAAGCGGCCAAACTCAACAGCAGAAGCAATGCCAGAATTACAGATAATACTTTCTTCATAAGTAAACCTCCCGGTCAAAGATTATATAGTCAGTATAATCGATTTTATATTTTTTTGCAACCAAAAAATGACACCCGGCAAATTTTTGCCGGGTGCCGATAGATCACTTAACCTCTTTGTCCTTGATCCGCAGTTCAGGCTGCTCGATCTCATTGAGACTCTGCTCCTGTTTGCGACGCTGATGGTTTTCGTAGGTATAGCGGTAGTAGCCATACTTATATTTATGTCTGTAGCGGTATTTCTTGCCGTAGTAGCCGCCGCGTTCCTTGCTGCCGCCGTTGAGCACAAAGCCCAAAAGCTTCACACCGGCGATCTCAAGCTGCTTTAAACCACGGGATACCGCTTCCTTCTCCGTACGATCCGTACGAACCAGGAACAAAACACCGTCCAGCATATCGGCCATAACGCAAACGTCCGCAACGATGGCAACGGGAGGCATATCGATCATAATGTAATCGTACTTTTGGGACATTATGTCCATAAGCTTCTGCATACGGCTGCCGCCCAGCAACTCAGAGGGGTTGGGAGGAATCTCACCGGAGAAGATCACATCCAGATTAGGATAGATGTTCTTACGGATGGCATCCTCCGCTGTACACAGACCTGCCAACACATTGGACAAACCGGGAGATGCCTTCTCGATGAGCAAACGTGCCATGGTGGGACGACGCAAGTCAGCATCGATCAACAGCACCTTCTTACCAGTCTCCGCAAAGGAGATCGCCAGATTCAAAATGGTAATACTCTTACCTTCACCTGCCAAGCCGGAGGTAATGGCAATTCTCTTACAGCCTTCACCGGACATGCCGAAGCGCACGTTAGTACGCAGGGTCTTATAGGCTTCCTGCACATAGAAATTGCTGTTCTTGCCCAGAATGTGACGACGCTGATTGACATAGCTCTTACTGGGGTCGGGTTTGCGTTTAAAGAACCAACTCATTACTTCGTCACCTCACTATCTGATTTATCGGCATCTTGGTCTCCGCTGACCTCGCTGTTCTTCTTAGAAACATAGGCGTAACCCTTTTCGGATTCCACCTCGAAATTGGGGATCACACCCAGCACAGGTGCATCTGAAAGCCGGGTCAGGTCTTCCTCGCTACGCACACGCACATCCATCAGCACAGTTAGCACAATAAATGCAACTGCCAACAGAATACCGCCTGCAATGCCCAGGATGGTATTGCGGGAAACGCTGGGGTAATAAGGCGCACCGGGCACGGTTGCCCAGTCCACTACCTTGGTGGAGCTGCCTTCTACGATACTGGCCAATGCGCCCTCCTCTGCCACCTTTGCAATGGCATTGGCAATCACCGCTGCCATCTTGGGATCGGGGTGAGAAATAGCAACACGGAACACCTCGGTCTCGTTCACCGCGCCGGCAGACATAGCTCCACGGATCGCACCGCTGGAAATGCGGACGCCGGTCTCCTCGTATACCTTGTCAGACACCTGGGACAATACCGTATTACTCTCCAGAATGGTCACATAAGTGGTAACCAATCGCTCGGAAGTTGCCAAGTCAGCGGATGCGATACGATCGACCTTTTCGATCTCCGTTTCTCCGTCAATGAACTTGGTGGAGTTGTTTACGTACAAGGTAACGCTGGAACGGTACATAGGGGTGATGAACTTTGCTGTATAAATGTTCATCGCTGCGCCACACACCACAGCCGCCAGAATTACCAGCCAGATTCGATTCAGGATCGCATAAATGATCTCCTGAAGATTGATTTCCCTTGTTTTTTCCATGGGTCACACTCCTCAATCCCGGAATTTTCTCCGGAATTCTTCATATTTTTATGGTTAGGGCATACCATGCCCATACTATTTCCAGTTTAATGATTATAGCACACCCCCATCCGTTCGTCAACCAGAAGAATACATATAAAATAAATTAAATTTTTGTCGATTTCTGCATATTTAGACTAGCAAAAATAAAATAAGTATGTTATACTGTAGCCTGTATATGTATGTATATCACATACCTCTGCAAAATCCTTTGCAGAGACGATTTTGAAGGAAGGTGAGCAATTGGAAAACTACACAAAGTATGCGTTGAAGGCAGAGGAGGAACTGAAGGCTCTGCTGGCTCAGGCTGACAACATTTTTGTGGTTGCCTGTAACAAGTGCTTCAACGCCTATGAATCCACTGAAAACCCCGATTGTGAGGCATTTTTGAAGATCGCTCAGGAAGCTGGCAAGACCGTTACCGGTGTTGCACGTCCCGATTTCCTGTGCAACAAAACAAAGGCCGAAAAACTGCAGGAAATGATCCCCGAAGGCACAGAGGCAGTATTTGTACTGTCCTGCGGTCTGGGTGTGCAGACCGTTGCAGATCTGCTGAAGCTGCCTGTATTCGCAGCTGCAGATTCTCTGAACTACACCGGTCATCACGGCATGGCTCTGACCAAGAAGGCTTGTGACGCTTGCGCACAGTGCTATCTGAACATCACCGGCGGTATCTGCCCCGTGGTGGACTGCTCTAAGAGTCTGCTGAACGGCCAGTGCGGCGGCGCTAAGAACGGCAAGTGTGAGGTCTCCCCCGACAAGGATTGTGCTTGGGAGAAGATCCAGCAGCGTTTGGAGAAGCAGGGTCGTCTGCAGGAGCTGACCGCTCAGAGCGTTCAGCTGCGTGACTACTCCAAGGTCAATTTCAAGGTTATTAACGAATATGTGAAGTCCATCCGTGAGAGCCGCTTTGCCGGTTATTACGGTGGCGTGCATCCCTCTGAGCATAAAGAGCCCACCGAGCATCTGCCTCTGGAGACCTTCTACACCCCCAAGTACATGGTATTCCCCATGTCCATGCATCTGGGTGCTCCCGCTACTCCCTGCGTGGAGGTTGGTGACAGCGTGAAGATGGGTCAGAAGATCGGCGAAGCTGCCGGTTTCATTTCCGCTCCCGTCCATTCCTCTGTCAGCGGTAAGGTCGTTGCCATTGAGGAGCGTCCCCATGCCAGCCGTGGTTCTTGCCTGTCCGTAGTCATCGAAAACGACTGGCAGGATACCCTGGATGAGTCCATCGCTCCCAACAAGTCTCTGGAAGAGCTGACTGCTCAGGAGATCGTGGAGATCGTTAAGAATGCCGGTATCGTCGGCATGGGCGGTGCAGGCTTCCCCACCTATGTGAAGCTGATGCCCAACAAGCCCATTGACGCTGTACTGCTCAACGGCTGTGAATGTGAGCCCATGCTCACCGCCGACCACCGTGTGCTGCTGGAGTTTGCCGATGATATCATCTTCGGTCTGAAGGCCATTATGAAGGCTGTAAACGCACCCCGTGGTGTGATCGTGATTGAGGACAACAAGCCCGATGCCATTGCTCTGATGCAGGAAAAGGTTGCCGCAGAGGAAGGCATGGAGGTCTGTGTTGCCAAGACCAAGTACCCCCAGGGCGGTGAAAAGATGCTCATTAAGCGTGTGCTGGGCAAGAGTGTTCCCTCCGGCGGTCTGCCTGCCGATGTGGGTGCCTGCGTCAGCAACGTAAGTACCGTCAAGGCCATTGCCGATGCTATCCGCACCGGTATGCCTCTTGTGCAGCGTGTGACCACCGTCACCGGTAAGTACATCCCCAACCCCGGCAACTTTATTGTCAGAGTGGGTACTCCCGCTGCTGAGCTGGTGGAGCATTGCGGCGGCATCAGCGCAGAAAATGTGACCATCAAGGCTGGTGGCCCCATGATGGGCTTTGTACAGAACACTTTGGACACCCCCATTATGAAGGGCTCTAACGGCATTATCGCTATTGACAGCGATTCCACCCAGGCTGTGGAGTGCATTAAGTGCGGCCGCTGTGTGGATGTATGTCCCATGGAACTGAAGCCTTTGCACTTCCCCAAGTTCCTGGATGAGCCTCAGAAGCTGAAGGAACTGAATATTATGGACTGCATGGAGTGCAGATGCTGTGAGTATATCTGCTCCTCCAAGATCCCGCTGGTCAGCGTGATCAAGCATGGCAAGTTGGCAGTAAGGGAGATGAAGTAATATGTTGATTACAGAACTGAAAGCAAAAGAAACCATCCAAGCTCTGGCAGTCGGCAAGGTCTTTATTCTCAACTGCCACGGCTGTAAGGAGATCCACTTCCCCGAGGCAGAGGCTGATGCCCTGCAGAAGGAACTGGCAGCCACCGGTAATGTGACCGGTATTCTCACCACCGATTATATCTGCAATCCCGAAAATCTGAAGCTGCGGCTGGATATGCACAAGGACGCTATCGAACAGGCTGACACCATTTTGGTATTCTCCTGCGGCGTTGGTGTGCAGACCGTTTCTGAGTATCTGGACGGCAAGCGTGTTTGCGCCTGCTGCGATACCTATGCCCTGCCCGGCTACCAGGGTGTGACTCCCCTGGAGTATGATTGCGACCAGTGCGGTCAGTGCTATCTGAATCTGACCGGCGGCATCTGCCCCATCACCGCTTGCTCCAAGAGCCTGGTGAATGGTCAGTGCGGCGGCGCTAAGAACGGCCGTTGCGAAGTAGATCCCGACATGGAATGTGGTTGGGAGCGTATCCAACGTCGTCTTGCTCAGGTTGGTCGCCTGGATGTGCTGAAGTGCCCCGTTCAGCTGCGTGACTATGCAACTGACGAAAAAGTTAAGAAATAAGAAGTGAAGGAGAATTACCATGAGAATTACCGAATTGTTTGATAACGGTCAGTTTGTGGTGACCGCTGAAGTTGGCCCTCCCAAGGGCATCAATGCCGACCATCTGGTGGAGGAGGCCAAAACCTATCTGTCCGGCATTACCGCTGTTAACGTTACCGATAACCAGTCCTCTGTTATGCGTATGGGCAGTTTGCCCGTATGTGTGGCCATGAAGAATGCGGGTCTGACCCCCATTCTGCAGCTGACCTGCCGTGACCGCAACCGTATCGCACTGCAGTCCGAGCTGCTGGGTGCTGCTATGCTGGGCATTGACAATATTCTGTGTCTGACCGGTGACCACACCAAGATGGGCGACCATCCCGGTGCAAAGCCCGTATTCGACCTGGACTCCGTTTCCCTGCTGCACACTGTGAGCCAGCTGGAAAAGGGCGTTGACCTGGCCGGCAACGAGCTGGTTGGCGAAGCTCCCAAGTTCGCTAAGGGCGCAGTTGTATCCCCCTGCTCTGACTCTGTAGACGCTCAGCTGGCTAAGATGGAGCGTAAGGTCATGGCCGGTGCTGAGTACTTCCAGACCCAGGCTGTGTTCGATTCCGAGCGTTTCATCCAGTTCGCAGAAAAGGCAAAGCAGTTTGGCAAGCCCATTCAGCTGGGTGTGATCATTCCCAAGTCCGCAGGCATGGCCAAGTTCATGAACAACAACGTGGCCGGTGTACATGTGCCCCAGGACATGATCGACGAGCTGGCTGCCGACAAGGAAAAGGCAAAGGCCGGTATCACCGGTGTGGAGATCGCCGCTCGCATCATCAAGGAATGCAAGCCCTACTGCCAGGGTGTGCATATCATGGCTCTGGGTTGGGAAGCTAAGGTTCCCGAGATCCTGAAGCTGGCTGGTATCTAAGATACAATAAACTCCCTTGTTGGCATTACCAACAAGGGAGTTATCTTTATGATACCAGCAAAGCCTCCCTAAAGGAAAGGTGTCCCAAAAGGGAGGAAAGGTGTGCAGATGTTAGATTTCCGTACACCCCTCAGTCACCTACGGTGACAGCTCCCCTGCAGGGGAGCCTTATATCATTTCAAAAAAGAAAGAGGCCGCGATTGCGACCCCCAACAGCTAGTATTTTATCATAGAGTGATATAAAAGTCAACTGTTTTTGTGCTCGAAAGAAATAATTCTGTATGCTGCACAAATACAAGCTGTGCATTTTATACAATTTTCCATATTGATTTTTCTCGAAAGTTGTGGTACTTTATAGTCAGAAAGGGTGATACCAATGATGGTTTAAAAAACCCCAGCAGTTTAAGTCGAATTTCTGAAGTCCCAAACTCTTTGAAAATCTGTATTCACCGGGATCGAGGAAAGATGTAGCTTAAACTTACAGACGATTCTTTTTCCCCGGTGAAATGTTCCAATTACAATAAGTGATTCTCGCTTAGAGAATGTCGTGATGTGACGGAAGTTTTTGATTGAGATGTAATGGTTCGAATTTCAATAGGAAAAGGAACTGTCTAATTTGTAGAAAGAGAGGTTAACCAATGATGTTAGATACCAAGAGTGAACAGAAATGACCCTTGATCGTATGTGTGAAGAAACATCGGTCAAGGGTCATTTCTTTTTGTTCTTGGAAACATAGGACACGTGATCCCTAAATTCCAATTTGAAACGCATGGGCGTTTCATCCCAATACGCGTTACCCTTGGGTGGTAATCGTTTTTGCCCAAACCCGCCCGGTAACGCTACAAATACCAATTTATCGGGCTAACGCCCGAAGTTGAAAGTTGAAAGTTGAAAATTGAAAGTTTCGGTATTTCCTTCGGAAATGAATTAAAATAGTCCGCAAAGCGGACACCTTAACTTTCCACTTTCCACTTTACACTTTACACTATTTATTGTTCCATCGGAACGATAAATATGAATTTGAAACGCATGGGCATTTCATCCCAATACGCGTTAACCTTGGGTGATAATCGTTTTTGCCCAAACCCGCCCGGTAACGCTATATATCAATAACCATAAGGGCTTGAGGCAGAAACGACACCGGGCGGGTTAGGGAAATAAAGATGATTGCCCAGAGTTTGTGCGTATTGCCTGGCCGTGCTACGGCCCGATAAATTTGAATTTGA
>JAFYVL010000091.1 GCA_017549125.1 Oscillospiraceae bacterium
CCCGCCCGGTAACGCTATATATCAATAACCATAAGGGCTTGAGGCAGAAACGACACCGGGCGGGTTAGGGAAATAAAGATGATTGCCCAGAGTTTGTGCGTATTGCCTGGCCGTGCTACGGCCCGATAAATTTGAATTTGATTGCGAATAGTGCTTGCTATTTTGGGGAATTTCTTATAGAATAAGAGAGTATTATTTTTTAGAGAAAGCAGGAATCTGACCATGGGAATCGGCTTTGATCATGCCCTATATATAAAAACCCAATCTGCCCATATTCAGGAGCGAATCGCCAAGTTTGGCGGCAAGCTGTATCTGGAATTTGGCGGCAAGCTGTACGACGACAACCATGCATCCCGTGTTCTGCCCGGTTTCCAGCCGGACAGTAAGCTGCAGATGCTTCTTCAAATGAAGGATCAGGCAGAGATGGTCATTGTCATCAACGCAGACGATATCGAAAAGAGCCGTGTCCGTGGCGACTTGGGCATCACCTACGATACCGATGTGATGCGATTGATCGGCATTTTCCGTAGTTTTGGTTTATATGTATCCAGCGTGGTGCTGACCCGCTATCAATCCATGCCCATTGTGAACGCCTTCCAGGCACGTCTGGAGACCATGGGTGTGAAGGTTTATCACCACTATGATATTGAGGGCTACCCTGCCAACATCGCTCACATCGTCTCTGACGAGGGCTACGGCAAGAATGATTACATTGAGACCAGCCGCCAGCTGGTGGTGGTCACCGCTCCCGGCCCCGGCAGCGGTAAGCTGGCCACCTGTCTGAGCCAGCTGTATCACGAGCACAAGCGTGGTATCCAAGCCGGCTATGCAAAATTCGAGACTTTCCCTGTTTGGAATCTGCCGCTGAATCATCCGGTAAATCTGGCCTACGAGGCCGCCACCGCCGATTTGAGCGATGTAAATATGATCGACCCCTTCCATTTGGAAGCTTATAATACCACCACCGTCAATTACAACCGAGACGTGGAGGCATTCCCGGTGTTGGTTGCCATGTTTGAGCGGATTTTGGGCGAATGTCCCTACAAATCTCCCACGGATATGGGTGTAAATATGGTAGGCAACTCCATTGTGGATGATGCTGTTGTTCGAGAAGCATCCCGGCAAGAAATTCTGCGGCGGTACTATACTGCCCTGTGTGATTACAAGAAGGGTAAGGCTGACGACAATCAGATTCTGAAGCTGGAGCTGTTAATGAAGAAAGCAGATGTGGCCCCGGAGCAACGTCGTGTGGTCGGTCCTGCTTTGGCTAAGGCAGAAGCCACCGGTCGTCCTGCGGCAGCGATGGAACTGCCCGATGGCACCATCGTCACCGGCAAGACCTCCGATCTGCTTGGCGCATCTTCTGCGCTGCTTTTGAACGCATTGAAGCAGTTGGCCGGTCTGGACGACGAAATCCATCTGGTCTCCCCTGCTGCTATTGATCCCATTCAGCATTTAAAGACCGAACATCTGGGCAGCAAGAATCCCCGTCTGCACACGGACGAGATCCTCATTGCCCTGTCCATCAGCGCCGCCACCGATCCCACCGCAGAAGCCGCTATGGAGCAGCTGGGAAAGCTGCGTGGCTGCGATGTGCACTCAACGGTGATCCTATCTGCAGCTGACGAGCGCACCTTTAAGAAACTGGGTGTGAATCTCACCTGCGAGCCGAAATTCAAGGGGTAATCATGGACGAGAAAAAAGATTCTGAGATGCAATTCCTGCCAATTGGCATGAGCATTGGTATTTCTGTGGGCTTAGCCATTGGCGCAGCCCTTGGCAATATTCCTCTATATATGTGTATCGGTTTATCCATCGGTATAGGCATTGGTGCGGTAATCGATACCAAAAAGAATCATTCTTGAGTATGGAATTGAACGAAAAATTATTACAGCTGCGCAAGCAGAAGGGACTCACACAGGAGGCTCTGGCTGACGCCCTGTTTGTCTCCCGAACCGCCATTTCCAAATGGGAATCCGGCAGAGGGTATCCCAATATTGACTCTCTGAAAGCCATTGCCCAGCATTTTGGCATTACGGTGGATCAGCTGCTGTCCAGCGAGGAATTGCTCACCCTGGCAGAGCATGACCAGAAGCAGAAGGAACGGCATTTCCGGGATCTGGTGTTTGGTTTGCTGGATTGCAGTACGGCCTTATGTCTGTTTCTGCCCCTATTTGGGCAAAGAACCGGTGGAAGCCTGGAAAACGTTTCTCTTTTGCGTTTAACCAGCATTGCCCCCTATTTAAGGGGCGCCTATTACATAGCCGTGGTGGGCATGCTGATCTGGGGCATTTGCACCCTTGCCTTCCGGAATGGACAATGAAAAAGCAGACTTTCCTTATTTTTCAATGTGGCCGTGGTTGGGCTGTTTATGATCAGCTTACAGCCCTATGCCGCTATTTTGGTATTCCTATTTCTGATCATCAAGGTACTTTTGCTCATAAAACCCCAATGACACGAAGGGTGTCACCCATGTGACAGCTCGTTTCTTGTAAAATAACCTACCTTCTTTTAGGATGTATGCAGGCACAAGCCGAATACAAGAAGGTAGGTTTTTACTATATGAAACGAAAGAATTTATTTTGGGGTTTGGGATTACTGGCCGGTTTTCTTCTTTGGACACTGCTGGTAAGTTATGTGGATGTGCAGCCCATAGGCCCTCTTGGATCACGAGTTGGATTTGCCTGGATCAATAGATTTGTGCATGATCTCACCGGTGTCCATTGGTGGCTATACACCCTCACCGATTGGCTGAGCCTGATTCCTCTGGGTTTTACGGCTGGATTTGGGCTACAGGGATTGGCGCAATGGATAGCGCGCAAGCATTTGCGGTTGGTAGACCGCAGCCTGTGGCTCTTGGGAGGATTCTACGGCGTGGTCTTGGGTGTGTTTCTGCTGTTCGAAACCGTAGTGATCAACTATCGCCCGGTTTTGGTAGAAGGCGTTTTAGAAGCCTCCTACCCCTCCTCTACGACTATGTTAGTTTTGTGTGTTATGTTAACCGCAAGAATGCACATTCGGCATACTGCGCCTAAATGGCGTAATCATCTTATAGGGATTTTTACCGTATGTATGGTCATTGGACGGCTGGTTTCCGGTGTGCATTGGGTCACAGATATTATTGGCGGTATTTTGCTCAGTGGTGGATTGGTAAAGATTTATGGCTTTGTGTTGGATGCAGTGGCGGGAGCGAGCCCCCGCCCTACATTTGTGGTTGAAAATTAGGGTGGTATTGTGGTAGAATAGGTGCATCTGCAAAGGAGGAACGCAATTATGTCCAACGCGAAGCATTTACTCCCCAATGTGCCGAAATATTTTAAAACCAATTTACATACCCACTCCACCATTACCGACGGCAAGTACTCCCCGGAGGAATTGAAGGCTCTATACAAGGAGAAGGGATATCAGGTTCTCTGTGTCAGCGATCATAATGTGGTGGTGGATCACTCCGCCTTAAATGATGAAGAATTTCTGATGCTCACCGGCGGTGAATTCGGTATCAGCGAGCCGGGACAGGATGCCTTCTATAAAAAGTCCTATCATCTGAATATTCTTGCCAAGAAGCCGGACAATCTCTGGCAGCCTTTTCTGCCCAAGAAGCCCAGAGAATCCGCTCTCCCCTATTTGGCACTGGTGGAAACACCTGACATGGCTCGTCGATATGACCCGGAGAGCATCAACGAGATCATTGCTTTGTGCAATGAACACGGCTATCTGGTTACCTACAATCACCCGGCCTGGTCTCTGCAGAATTACACGGACTATGCGCCGCTGAAGGGTCTGTGGGCTATGGAGATCTGCAACTATAACTGCCTGTATGCCGGTCGTGACACCTACAGTTCCCTGCCTTACCGGGATATGCTGGCGCTGGGCAATCGTATTTTCCCTGTGGGCGCTGACGATATGCACACCATAAGAACCCATGCCGGTGCATGGATCATGGTGGGTGCCGAAAAGCTGACCTATGACAGCGTGATTCAGGCGTTGGAAAAAGGCGATTTTTACGCTTCCACCGGCCCGGAGATCCATAGTCTCACCGTTGAAGGCACTACCTTGAAGGTCACCTGCTCCGATGCCCGTTCCATCGCCTTGGAATCCGATTGTCGATTCGCCAAGCAACTGTATCCTGTACATACCCACGGACTTATGCGGGAAGCCACCTTCGATCTCACCAAATGGATGGAATCCAGCCAGGAGCGTGGTCTAACCGAGGAAGCTTATATCCGTTTGACGGTCTATGGCCCTTACGGTCACCGTGCCTACACCCGCGCTTACTACCTCTCAGAATTGTTATAAACAAAACACCCTATGACGAAAGGTCATAGGGTGTTAAATATATTAGTCCAGGGGTTTCATTGTGGGGGGTATGAAAAGGCTTGAAAACGCTCAAGCGAATATCTTACCTAATCTTGCTTTTTTGTGATTTTTCTTGCCCACCAAAAGCACACCATTTTTGCCCCTAAAAAATTACTTACCTCAATTTGCCTTTTTAGCACATATCATACCTCTGAAATGGTCTAAAAATGGCCCAAAACTCATACTTTAACGGAACATTGCAGTTTTTAATGATATATGGTATAATGCAGTCAATTCGATAAACTTGAATTTGACGGAGATTAGATATGCTTGAAAAGATGGCTGATTTCTTTGAAAACAGATTAGATGGATACGATAAACATATGTTGACAAACATAGAATCCGCAGATGAGTTTTATCCATATACGGCAAAGCAGTTGCCGACTACCGAGAACTGCCATA
>JAFYVL010000014.1 GCA_017549125.1 Oscillospiraceae bacterium
CGTAGCACCTATAAAAGGCAGAGATTCGTGCCAATCAAGACAAAAAGCGCAGGAATCCTTTGTGGATTGCGAGCATTTTTAACGCAGATTGGTGCGGATAAATGCCTTTTATAGGCGATTTATCACTGTGGCGCGCCGGCCAAGCCGAGCCTTGTAGCCGGCATGGTTAGGGGATTTTTTTGTGTTTTGTTATCGGGGTTCAACGTGGATATGCGGATTAGCAAGCGTTTTCTTGAGGTTGGATTTTCGCCATTGCAGAGGGGTGCAGCCGTTATGTTCCGCAAAGATGCGATTGAAGGTTCGCAGGGATGTGAATCCGGCTCTGCTATAAATTTCAGCCACAGGCAGATTGGTTTCCGAAAGTAGCTGCATGGAATGGTACAACCGCAATCCGTTGATGTAAGTGGGGAACGAGGTGTGCAGCGTGCCGTTGAAGATATGGCTCACATAGGTTGTACTTAAACCCAGGGTGGAAGCTACCTGCTCCACAGTAATGGGCTCTGTGTAATGCTTTTGACAGAAATCCAGAATACGCTGTTCAGTACGTGGCTTGTCTCGGATGCTATGCAGTGTCATGTCGTCCAGCATGACACATAGTATGGCGGAGATCAGCGCAATAAAGCCATCGATACTGATGATGTTTGTGTTTTTCTTCAGTTCATGAAGCATGGTCCAGATCATACTGGTTTGCTGGGGATCTGTCCACAAAGGATTCGTGGGGGCATAGGAAGATAGCTTGGAGGCTTTCCCTATGAGCCAACGGGGGTCTGCGATCAAAACGATGGATTGACAATATTTCTCCGGATTTTTGGCGGAGTGTACTGCATTGGTGGGGATAATCAATACGCTACCGGCAGAAACATCATACTCAGTACCGCTTACATTTACACGATTGCAGCCCTCCAGCATGAAGATCACTTCGATGGAATTATGGGAATGGGCGCTGAAATAGTGAAAGGGTTGGGTAAAAAAACGAATTTGCTCATGGGGCTCACAGAAGAAACTTTGCATAGCACGACCTCCAATGACAGATATTGGCTAGTTTGCTGGTGGATTTGGCTAGAATTATAGCAGATATTATTTTATAATACAAGTGGTATGAGTGAAAATAGCTAAAAAATTATTAACCATACCGCTATACTTTGTAAATAATTTTGGCTCATACGAATGCCAAAATGCAAAAAAGGAGGAAACCAATATGCAAAAGAATCTTAGTAAGGTTTTGTCTTGCTTGCTGGCCATTGTGATGGTTCTGGGCATGATCCCTGTGATCGCATCTGCCGCAGGCGCACAGCAGATTTATGACGGCGGTGCATTCACAGCCGGCACAGATCTGACGGTCAGTGTAAGCAATGATCAACCCGTGACCAAAATGAGCTTTGATTATAAGCTCACCACTGAAGGCCATTTCAATATTGCCTTGTTGCCCGATTGGAGCAGCTACTTTGGCTACTTCAAGTTCGATGGCAACGGCGAGGTAGGTAACTATGCCGGTGTGACCACAGAGGTGCAAGATAACGGCTACATCCGTGTATTCATAGATATGGCAGCCGTGACCCAGAAGGCCGGTACACCTTCCGATGTGATCACCATGCTGTTTATTCGTGGCAGCTATACCACCGGTAGTGGTGAGATCACTAACATCCGCTTCAATGAATCTGCTCTGAAGCCTGTGAATCGTGAGGCATTGGCTCCCGGTGTCAATCAGCAGGTATTCCTGCATGCACCGGAAGCTTTGGGTCAGATCACCTTTGAGTATAAGATCACCAACGGTGGCAAGATCGATATGGCTTTGCTGCCTGACTGGTCTTCCTATTTTGGTTATTATACCTTCCTGGAAAATGGTACGGATGCCGCCTATAACGGCGTTACCACCCAGACTTTGGACAATGGCAACGTTCGTGTGACCATTACTATGGCAGAACTGACAAACCAGGTGGGCACACCTTCCACGGCCATTGATTTCCTGTTCCTGCGCAATACTTCTACCGCCAGCGGTTATATCCAGAGCGTAGAGTATATTCTGGAGAAGGATATGCCCCGTGGACAGATGCTGACTCCCGGCGTGAACCAGTCCATTGACCTGGACGCGACTGCAGATATTGCTACCATCAGCTTTGACTATAAGCTGACCGATGGCAATAAGTTTACCATGGCATTGCTGCCCAATTGGACCAGCTATTTTGGCTACTTTGGATTCATGGCCAACGGCACAGAAGGCCAGTATTCCGGTGTGACATACGAAACTCTGGAAGACGGCTACATCCATGTGGAGATCGACCTAGCACAGGTGACTGCCATTGCCGGCACTCCCTCTAAGCTGGTTGACTTCCTGTTTATCAATGGCGCATGGTCTGATGCCAATGGCTATATTGATAACGTACAGTACACGCTGGTTCCCGAAATCGAGGATACCGTAGCGATTTACCAGAATGGTGCAGTTGCAGGTACATATGCAGACCTGGCTTCTGCCATTGCTGCTTATGAGAGCGGCATCATCACACTGCTGACAGATGTGGCTGAGGATGTGACTGTCAACGGTGATCTGTACCTGGATCTGAATGGCAAGTCCCTGACCGGTAACATTTCCGGTAACGGTACGATCTATGGTATGGATTCCGCCAACGATACCTATGATGCAAGCCTCTGTGGCGGCATCATGGGTAATGTTTCCTGCAATGTGGCAAGTTCCTTCAAGAATGAGGAAACTGCAAAGCGCTATATTGCCATTGCAAACGACAATGGTTATACCTTCCACAGAATTTATGTAGGTGTTACCAAGCAGAGCTTGGCACCTACTGTTACCGGTGTGGGCTACAAGGCTGAGTTCTATGCTGACGAAACTGTGAAGGCACAGGTAAGCGGTATCGGCTACAATCTGTGGCTGGAAGGCGGCAAGACCGTCAGCCGTGAAGCTGCATTCAAGAACGAGCTGACTCTGCGTGTGAAGAATTATGACGTAATTAACTACGGCGAAACCAATCTGTACGCAAACGTATGGATGACCATTGGTGATGAGACCATTACCAGCACCGAGTATAGCTTGACTCTGCGTGAAATGGTAGAAACCGTGAACGCACAGTGGGCAAATTACAGCACCGAGCAGAAGGTCGCTGTTCAGGCAATGGTCAATGCCAACCTGGCCGCTATGACCGGTTGGGAAATCGAAAATATCATCAATTGGGTAGAGTCCAAGGTTACCGTGGACTACACCTTCTCCGGCCATGAGGCTAACCGTGCCGGTTATGCCGAAGGTACTGCAACTGTATCTGAGGCAGTGGCAGGGGAGACCTATGGTTTCTACTGGGCGGATGCTAACGGCAAGCTGGCAGGCTACAGAAGCCTGGGCGTTGTAACGATTCCTGAGGATCAGACCTCTGCTTCCATCACCATCGGCGAGAACATCACCATTCCTGCCCAGGCAGACCGCCTGGCTGTGGTATTGGAAAGCTCCGGTGATGTAGTAGGCGCATATACCCTGGGTGCAAAGGCAAATGAAGCCCAGCTGGAAACCAAGTTTGCTGTGATCAGCGACGTGCATACCAATTATAACCAGGGCGAGCAGTTCCTGCTGAACGGTCTGAAGCAGTTTGAGGCTGAGGGCGTAGCGTATGTGATCATCTCCGGCGATGTCGGTGAGAGTGACAGCGACTATGCCAAGTATGTCTCCGCTGTGGAAAACAGTAATTTCAGCGGTGTGATCATGGCCTCCATCGGCAACCATGACCAGACTGTTGTGGGCAATGCGAACTTTAAGCGTTATGCCATTTATGACGGCGCTACCAAGACTTGGGTGGGCATTGACAATGCACCTGCTTACTTTGCCCAGACCTATACCGGTGATTTGGATATCACCGTGACCCTGGCTGGCGAAAACCTGGCTTACTACTTTGCTACCATTGACAACAATGCCTTTATGTTCATGGATCAGGAGTTGGGACCCAACGGTGGTACTACCACCCAGGATAACTTCTCCAAGGCACAGCTGAATTTTGTGGAGCAGATGCTGTACACCTATTGCGCAACCCATAACCTGTTCATCGTGGAGCATGCTCCCATTGAGCAGCTGAAGGTGGGCGACAAGTTTGTTCCCGGCTACGGCGGCTGCATCCAGCTGAACTTCAACTATCCCAACAACCAGAGATTCCTGGAGCTGCTGCAGGAGTATACCGAGGCTATTTGGCTGTCCGGTCATACCCATGTGCAGTATGATGTGGGTATTATGTATGTGGACAAGTACTACGATGCAGAAGGCAATCTGACCGATACCCCCATTGCACACTCTGTGCACGTTTCTTCTCTGGCACAGCCCCGTTGGTACGAGGGCAAAAACATGATCATGCAGAATGACTTCTCCGCTGCATCTCAGGGCTATGTATGCTATCAGTATGCAGATGACCTGGCCATCGAAGCAAGAAGCTTCAAGGAGTATACTCCCGATAGCACCAGCTTTGATGCAAGCCTCTTCATCAATGAAGTCAATTCCATTTACAGCATGATGATTCCCCTGGAAACCAAGACCCATGAAGCCCCCACTGCCTTGGTAGACTTGGCTGTGGCTGCAAACGGTGTGAAGCGCCAGGGCAATGTGACCTTCGCAGATACCGCAGAGGGTCTGCAGGTTACCTTCGAAGCAGACAGCAACCGCTTCGAGATCAAAACCGGCAACCAGACCAAGGCTTACAATCATGGCTACTATCTGCAGTTCAAGATCAAGACCGATCTGACCTCCATCACTTTGGGTGGCTGTAACTACAATGCCAACAGAGCATCCACTCTGACGGTAGACCTGGTTTCCGGTGGCGAGGATTATACTGTGATCGATATGGGCGACGGTTGGAAGTTTGTACAGATCCCCTTCACTGTGCTGGGTGTAGAAAGCTATTTGACCGAGTTTGCTATCCGTTTCTACAATACCAATGCAGCTGGTACATTCATTTTGAAGGATATGTTCATCGAGCCTTTCGATTACAGCTTTATGCGTGGCGAGACCTTTGCCGGTGGCTCCAATAAGACCATCACCTTGAGCGAGACTGCTACCAGCCAGGTCAGCTTCGAGTATCGCATCATGGAGGGCGAAACCATGCGCTTTGCCTTCCTGGAAAGCTGGAGCAGCTATTTTGGCTACTACCTGTTTGATGCCAATGGCGAGGCAGAGAACTATGCCGGTATTACCACCGAAAAGCTGTCCGATGGCTATGTAAAGGTTACTGCAACCCTCAGCGAAATGAACAAGATTCATAGTGATGCGACTGCTGTCACCATGCTCTATATCAGCGGTGGTAATGCAAGTGGTTACATTGATAACATTCAAATCCAGACAGCACCTCCTCAGGAGCCGGAAGTGTCTGAGTTCCGTGGTCAGGAAATCGTGGTTGGTCAGGATCTGTCTGTGATGGCACCTAAGGCTGATAATTACAGCCAGGTCATTCTGGATATGATCGTTCCTGCTGCAGGTGGCGAGAATGAGATCGGCATTGCTTTGTTGGATGCGGATTGGGAATACTACGGTTATTTCTATCTGGAAAAGACCGGTTTGGAGAGCAACTATGCCGGTGTCAGCGCAGTGCAGCTGGAGGACGGCTACTGGCGTGTGACCATTGATATTGCCAATATTACCGATAGCAACAGAATTCATGGCGATGTGGGCGATATCGAGCGTGTATACATCAATCGGCATACCACCGGTGGCTATATCGACAATGTGCAGTTTGTACTGGGTGAGAATACACCGGAAGAGCCTTCTGTACCGGAATCTGATATTGCTGCCGCGGCAACCACATTGTATGTGCCTCAGGGTGAGGAATTTGTGATTCTGAACCTGTCTGACCTGCAGCTGCACGATGGCCAAGATCCCCAGTATACCTATGATGTTATCAGACAGCTGGTGGAAAAGACGAATCCGGATCTGATTACTGTGCTGGGTGATACCGCACAGGACAACCAGAATTATTCCGCAACAACCAACTTTGCAAACCTTGTACAGTATATTGACTCCTTCAATATTCCCTGGGCGCCTGTGTTCGGCAACCATGACCATGATACTTATTATCCCGGTTATGATTCCCCCAAGGGTGTAAGTGATGCATGGATCATGGAACAGTTTGCCAGTGCGCAAAACTGCATTTTCATGGAAGGTCCTTCCTCTGTAGATGGCTGTGGTAACTACATTGTCCATATCAAGGAGCAGGGTACAGATAAGCTGGTTCGTGCGCTGTATTTCTTCGACTCCCTTCTGGTGGGTGTTAACGACACCCATGTGCAGTTCTACCGGGATGCAGTGGCCTATACCACCGAGCTCAATGGTGGCAAGACCCTGGAATCCATCGTGTTTGTACACATTCCTCTGCCGGAGTATGCTACCGTATACACCCAGCAGCTAGAGATCGACTTTACGGATACTGTGGGTACTGTGGGCAGACCTGCTACCGATCTGGCAAGCGGCACAACTGAGTTCTTTAAGGCAATCAAGGAACTGGGCAGCACCCAGAATGTGATCGCAGGTCATGACCATGAGAACGCTTACTATATGACCTACGAGGGCATCAAGCTGATCTACAACATGAAGTCCAGCAATGGTGATGACTACCACAATGTCGCCAATACCGGCGGCGGTGTATTCACCATTGGCAAGACCACCGAATTCCGTTACGAGCGTGCTTCCGTTACTCAGGAAGTAACCGAAGCTACCGCCTATATTATGCCTCTGCTTGCTAATTGGCAGGGTAGCGGTAAGGGCATAAGCTTTACCTTCACGGCTACGGATACGGTGAAAACCGGCAATACCATCAGTTTTGTCCTGTGCGGCAGTAACCCCCGCAGAACCAGCCTGGAGCTGAAGGATCGTCACGGCGGTTGGAACAGACTCACCAACTCTGTGACCATCGATCTTTCCTCCATGACCGCTTCTTTGGGTACAGTTACAGCCAATGGCGACGGCACCTATACCTATTCTCTGAAGCTGACCGATGCGCCCTTGAACACCGCTGCTTCTGAGGTTGCATACGGTGACGAAACCTTGAAGCTGATTTATTTCAACTCCGTAAGTCATTCCTTTAGGATCAGCGATCTGGGCTATGTGGATGCTGCACTGGAAATTGCAACCGATATGGAGCTGGATGTAGTAGACGGTGCTTATAGCGAGATTTCCTTTGAGTACATGGTTACCAATGACGGTGTTCTGTATATTGCCGCACTGAGTCCTGATTGGAGCAAGTACTATGGTTATTACGAGTTTAATGCAAACGGCAAGGTTTGGGGAGACAACGGTGTTTACTGTGAGCTTCTGGACAACGGTTTCTACCGTGTCACCTTGAAGACAGCAGAAATGGACCGCACAAACAATGTGGCCAATGCAGATAATAGACCGGATACCATCGGTCTTCTGTATGTTGGTGGCAGTAATACCGCTACCGGCTACATTCGTAACATTCAGTTCGTGGAGGCAGCGCAGCCTACCGCTGTGGATTATGCTGTTGCTGAAAATGGTGTGAATCGTCAGGGTAGTCCCACCTGGGAAGATACTTCCGATGGCTTGCAGGTTACCTTCGCAGCAGCCAATAACCGCTTCGAGATCAAGTGCGGTGATCAGACCGCTGCAGCAAGCGGCACCTTAAAGTTTAAGATCAAGACTGATTTGACATCTATTAAACTTGGCGGCTGTAATTATTCCGGTGGTAGAAAAACCACGATTACAGTGGATTTGACTGCATCCGGTGAAGGCTTCACCGTAACCGATTTGGGTGACGGTTGGGTATTGGTAGAAGTTCCCATGTCCCAGATTGGTGTTACAGACTATCTTGCAGAATTTGCGATTCGTTTCTATGATACCAACGCAGCCGGCACCTTCTATCTGAAGGATATGAATTTTATTCCCTAACGCAAAAAGGGCGGCAGGTTCGCCTGCCGCCCTTCAGAGTGTCAAAATAGGAGATTATAACATGGTTAAGTTTGAATCCGGTTATTTTGATCGGGAAAACCGCAAATATATTATTAACAATATGACCCCCACTCGTCCTCTGGTGAACTTTATTTGGAGCGAGGAGTTTATGATGACGCTGGATCACTTTGGATGTGGCAGCAGCTTCGGTAAGGTGGCCTATTCTACCCGTCGCCCCTTGATCGGTGGCGAGGGCGCTCGTCTGATCTATGTTAAGGATCGTAAAAGTGGGGATTATTTCTGCGCCAACGGCCTGTATACCGCAAAGCCCCACGATTTCCATGAATCTCACATCGTTCCCGGTGGCCAGACCGTCATCGGTGAGGAGATGGGTATTCGTGTCAGCTTTTCTCTGACCGCACCCATGAAGGGTTATGCGGAATTGTGGAAGGTGGAGATCGAGAACCGCAGCGATGCAGAGCGGGAATTGTCTGTCTATGCCCATGCCTGCCTGCAGGCGGATTACAGCGGTCACCGCTCCTACACCTGCGCCGATTGGAATGAGGCTCTGGGCGGCGTGCTGTACTCCCATGAGATCTATCCCGAACCCGGTGTGACCTTCTATGAACATGGTCACCTGTATTTCGGCAGTAGCTATCCTGTGAACTCCTATACCACCTCTCAAGATAAGTTCAAGGGTCTGTACCGCACCTTTGCAGAGCCTGTGGCCATGGAGTGGGATGCACTTCCCAACAACGGTTCTTCCTATAATGATTGTAACACCACCGCCGTGGAGCAGCGTGTAACCCTGTTCTCCGGTGAAAAGAAGGTTATCTACTACGTGGCCGGTATGGCCAAATCCCCCGAAGAGGCCTGCAATGCCGCCAGGGATTATCTGAAAGAGGGCCTTTTTGAACAGACCATGGAGCAGCGTACCGCTATTGCCCGTGAGACGGAAAAAGTATTTATGCTGGAATCCGGCAACGAATACATGGATGATCTGGTCAATACCTGGCTGAAAAATCAGGTAGATCTGGGTAAGACCTGGGCTCGCGTTTACGGCTGCGGTTTCCGTGATGTGATGCAGGATGTGGCAGCCTTTGGCTCTATGGATCCCCCGATGGCACGGAAGAAGATCCTGCTGTGCCTGAGCCACCAGTTCCCCAACGGCAACACCATCCGTATGTTTGAGCCTATGATGCGTGTGGACTATCGTGACGGTGCGGCATGGATTCCCGAGACCGTGTCCGTGTACTTAAACGAAAGTGGTGACCTGGATTTCCTGAATGTGGAATGTCCCTATTTTGAGTGCGACGAATCCGGTACGGTACTGGATCATCTTCGTCGTGGCATGACCTTCCTGACCACCGTAGTAGGTGAGCACGGCCTGTGCCTGTGGGGCGCAGGTGACTGGAATGACTCCACCAATGCGGCCGGCCTCCGGGGCAGAGGGGAAAGTGTATGGCTGTCCATTGCGGCGGTCAAGGCGCTTAAGACCTTTGCCAAGATTCTGAACCAGGCAAATCTGGACGAGGAAGCCCAGAAGTGGCTGGCAGAGGCTGAAAAGCTCACAGAAAAGATCAATGCCTATGGCTGGGATCGGGATCACTATATCCACGGCTATAACGATGATAGGAAGAAGGTGGGCGCATACGAGTCCGCCGGTGCAAAGTTCTATTTAAATATGCAGTCCTGGGCGGTTCTGGCAGATATTGCCACCGGTGAAGCCGGTCACAAGCTGATGGATCGGGTAGAGGAAGAACTGAAATGCGCTTACGGCTATGTGCAGTGCGCACCTTCCTATACCAAGGGCGACATCACCATCGGCAGAACTACTTATTTCCTGCCCGGTTGCGTGGAAAACGGTGCAGTTTACAACCATGGTGTTACCTTTAAGATTGCCGCAGATTGCCATCTGGGCAGAGGCGATCTTGCCTATGCAACCATTCGCAGTATTATGGCAGATAACCCGGAACTGTATCACTGCGGTGTAGAACCCTATGCGGTGACCAATATGTATATTGGTCCGGAAAATATCTATTGTCCTAAGTTTGCGCCCTGTTCCTGGATCACCGGTACAGCCGGTTGGATGTACCGGTGCATTACCGAGTATCTGCTTGGTGTTCAGGCTCAGTTTGACGGTCTGAAACTGGTTCCCTGCATTCCTGCAGAGCTGGACGGCACAAAGATCTCTCGTATCTACCGTGGCGCTACCTACCAGATCACCATCCATAAGGGTAGCGGCAAGATGTTGGTGGATGGACAGGAAATGGACGGCAATATTGTTCCTATTTTCCCTGCAGGCACAACCCATACCGTAGAAGTCTGGTGCTAACGGTAAAGACAATATTTGCGGTTTTGTAGGCGGGAGCGGTTGTACGGAACCGGGATCAAACACAGAATTGCATCTATTGGTTTTATAAAAATCCCCTAACCGAGGTGAACTGAACCAGTAAAACTGGACAATAGACAAAATCCCCCCTGATGTAGGATAATAACATCAGGGGGGATTTACTATGAACAAACGAAGATACACAAAGATACAAGCGTTACTTCCAGTAATAGAGCAGATGCTTGAAG
>JAFYVL010000092.1 GCA_017549125.1 Oscillospiraceae bacterium
CAGGTAGGCATAGAAATAGGAGATCCACAGGTAGTTACCGTTGTCGAATTCCTTTGCGGCATTGATGGAAGGCACACCAAAGGGCAGACGGCCTGCGTTCATGGCAGACTCGGACTTGACCTTGTCCACGTTGAAGGGCGGGTTGGCCATGACATAGTCGCAGCAGCCCTCCAAACTATGGGCATCGTTATAGAAAGTATTGGCTTCGTTACCGGAGAGGATCTTGCCGTTGAGACCGTGGACAGCCATGTTCATCAAGCACAGCTGGGCATTGTACTCCACCTTTTCCTGGCCATAGAAGGTCATCGCCGCATTGGCAGACATACCGGCATGATTTACAAAGTCGCCGGTCTGAACGAACATACCACCGCTACCGCAGGCAGGATCCAGCAGGATACCCTTCTTGGGTTCCAACACATTGACGATCATCTTAACCAGGGATTTGGGCGTAAAGAACACACCATCGTCGGATGCGATGTTCTTAGCAAATTTATTTAGGAAGTATTCGTAGATCCGACCCAGGATATCGCCGCCAACCTCATCCAGTGCGCTGTTGTTGAAGATGCGCAGCAGTTCAGACAGAATCTCGTCAGTGAACATAGTGTAGTCCTTGGGCAGGACACCCACCAGCTGCTCACTCTGCTCTTCAATCAGTTCCATAGCATGGTTCACTGCCTTGCCGATATCGGCACTCTCCGGCAGATTCACCAGGTAGTCATACCGCGCCTCAAGAGGCAGGAACAAGGCGCTCTTCTCCGCAAAGTCACTGGCCTCAACGGGCATGACTCGACCATTACGAACCGGGCGGTTCTTGAGAATTTCAGCCTCTACCAGCTTAAAACGGCCATGTGCGTAGCGCAGGAAAATCAAACCCAGCACGGGCATGCAATATTGATTGGAGATCAGTTTAGAACCGGCACGAAGCAAATCCGCAGAGTCCCAGAGTTCAGCTTCCAGTTTTCTGATGTTTATAGCCGCCATGTCACTGCACCTCCTCAGGGATCAAATCCATAATATCGCCGATGTTGGCATCCAGGGCTTTGCAAATCTTTGCAAGTACGGTCATGGACACTTCTTCGTCCCGGCGGAGTTTGGTCATAGTATTGGGAGCAATACCGGTTTTTTCACGCAATTGGACTGCTGACATTTCTTTGTCGATTAGCAGTTTCCAAAGCTTTTTATAGGAGATGGCCATGGTCGTACCTCCAAAAACGTAGAATTATGTATTAATAATACTGCACAGAACGCAAAGTTGCAAGGGGAAATCTTAATTTCTTGCGATTTTAGCGCATTACTATTCGACTCGTTACACGACTTGCTACTCATTACACGGGAATATCAGGAAAAGACATTGCTAAAAAGAACAAAAAATGCAGCTTTCGAGAGAAAATTCTCAAAAGTTGCGTTTTCTTGGTAGTTTTTAGTGGAATCCAAACATTTTTGCAAAAAGAAATCCACCCCAACTCTATCAAAGTTAGGGTGGACTTATGGTTGCGGAGGTGGGTGTAGATGCCTGATTGGGAGGGGATTACAAATCGGTTCTGCAGCCCGGTTTGCGGTGCCCGATCAATGATTCCATCAAAAAACTGACAGATTGTCATTAGCGAAATTACTTTGTAGCAAAATTGCTCACTATGCTCGCAGCTAAATTTCACTTCGTGAAGCTAAATTATATTCGGATAATAGCTGGCAAATGCCAATTTAGCTCCGCCAGGAATTTAGCTGCCAATAGGCAATTTAGCTCGGCGCAAGCCGAATATAGCTGAAAAAGACTCTGATTGTATCACAATCAGAGTCTTTTTCTGGTTGCGGAGGCAGGTGTAGATGCCTGATTGGGAGGGGATTACAAATCGGTTCTGCAGCCCGGTTTGCGGTGCCCGGCAAAAAGGGTATCTGTCGAAGCAGACACCCTTTTATGCCGACCGCTGCACGCAAATCGCCTGCACTGCATCTGCCACCGGCAGCGTGCAGGCGATTTGACCCAACGAGCTACGCTCGTCGGTCTCATAACCCGGATGGCAGATGCGAAGCATGCTGCCATAACCATAAAGAAAACCCCATCCGGATGGATGGGGTTTTCTTTATGGTTGCGGAGGCAGGACTCGAACCTACGACCTCCGGGTTATGAGCCCGACGAGCTTCCAACTGCTCTACTCCGCGATATAGGGCGCTCTCTCGAGTGCCTAAGTATTATAGCACAGGGGTAGGGGTTTGTCAAGGATGAAATTATCGACCAGTTTCGACAAAATCCTCCGTCATTGCAATTCCTTAGAATTTCTGCTATAATTACTATATTCTAACCAAGAAAGGGGTACTTTATGCTACTGATTGTAGGTGCAATACTCATCAGCATACTGGCCGGAATCCATTATTTTCTGGCGCGGAGACTACACCAGGGGCTGGTATATTTCTTTCCCCGTTTGCCCTTTTGGCCTATACTGACGGTTTTTCTTTTGCTATGTAGTGGATTTATTCTGGGCTTTATGGGTTCGATACTCCCCTTCGGAAATGGCTTGAAAGAATTTTTCAATACGATGGGAATGCACTGGCTGGGATTGGTGATTTATCTGCTGGTATTTACCCTGGCTGCGGAGGCTGTGGGATTGATCCTACGGCT
Organism: Oscillospiraceae bacterium; assembly: GCA_017549125.1. Classification (GTDB taxonomy): domain Bacteria; phylum Bacillota; class Clostridia; order Oscillospirales; family Oscillospiraceae; genus Faecousia. Next base: position 2,618 of record JAFYVL010000092.1, read on the forward strand.
TTGCAAATGCCAATTTCGGCTGACCGGTGCATACGCAGCCATTCGGTGTATATTTGTGGTTACTCTGGCGGTGATCACCACAGTTTTCGGCCTTGCCCATGTGGACGACATTCAGAAGGTTACATACGAAATCCATGTACCGGACAAGGCGGACATATCCGATATGAATATTGTGCTGATCAGCGATCTGCATTTGGGTGCGTTACGAACCGAGGAACGTTTGCCCCAGATCGTATCCCAGATCAACGGGCTGAGGCCGGATCTGATCTGCATTGCCGGCGATTTCTTCGACACGGATTTTGGTGCCATTGCCCAACCGGAAAAGGCAATCCAAACACTCAAGCAGTTATCTGCCACCTATGGTGTCTATGCCTGTTTTGGCAATCATGATGCCGGTGATACCGCTGATGCCATGCGGGATTTTCTATCACGATGCGGCATCGGGCTGCTGGAGGAGGACTACACGGTCATCGACCAGCGGCTGATCTTGGTAGGCAGAGCGGACAGTTCCCCCATTGGTGATGGAACGGAGCGTATTGGCATCCAGCAGATCCTTTTGGATGCGCCCACAGATCTTCCGGTGGTGGTGATGGATCACAATCCTGCCAATTTAGCAGAATATGACAGCCGGGTGGATTTGATCCTATCCGGACACACCCACCAGGGACAGGTATTCCCCGGAAATCTGATCACAAATCTCATGTACGACGTGGATTACGGGTACTACCGCAAAAATGCCACCAGCCCCCAGATCATCGTCACCTCCGGTATTAGCTACTGGGGAATGCCCATGCGAGTGGGCACAGATTGTGAGATCGTGGAAATTCGAATCGTTCCATAATATAAAAGATCGGTGCATTTTATTGTACCGGTCTTTTGTTATGCTCATGGCACAAGCAGGTTAAAAATAATTCTTGACAAGTACACGTTTGGGTACTAAAATAACAGTATCACACACTAAATTGTACCCCATAGGGTACGGTCTTGCGAATTTAGGAGGCAATAGTATGGCTAACCTGTACGAAACCATTGAGCGTTTATGCCAGAGCAAGGGGATTCGTCCCGGCCGCTTGTGCGACGAACTAGGCTTGAGCCGTGGACTGATGACAGATTTAAAAATGGGTCGTAAAAAGGGTGTCAATGCCCAGACAGCCCAAAGGATTGCCGCATTTTTCGGTGTATCTGTGGGTCATTTGTTGGGCGAAGAACCTGCCGGAGATATTCTGGATCAGGTGGATGTGGCATTTTACGGCGATTTCAAGGAATTGGACGAGGAACAGAAGGAAGCTGTCCGTGATATGGTGCGATTGATGCGTGAAAGGCGGGCAGCAAAGCAGAGGAACTAGAAGTGTTTGAGATTGCAGATTTTTATGGCTATTGCCGCCGCAACCATGTGGATGTAATTCCCTATGTAGGCATCCCACACCCCGGTGCTACCATCCGGGACGGTGAGGATCATGCGGTATTTTTAGATTTTTCTCAAATTCAATCCACCCGGTTATTACGGGGGGTGTGCTGTCACGAGTTGGGTCATCTGGCCACCGGCGCACTGCACAAAGTGGACAGCCCCTACGAACTGGCGGAACGCAGTGAGTACCGTGCCAACCGCTGGGTGGCAGAGCATTTTCTGCGAAAAGAGGATTTTCAGCAGGCCTTTGACGATGGCTGCCGAGAGATCTGGGAACTGGCAGAATATTTTGAGATGCCGGAACGGGATGTGCAGGCCGCTCTGCAATATTGGACCAACTGCCGTGGTATCAAATTTCATATGGCTTAAAAATGATTTTTGCAGGGTCGCCTTGAGAGGTGACCCTGCAATTTTAATAAAAGAACCAGATATTCAGATCCACATTGACCTGGATGCCGGGTACAGAACCGGTCTCGCTATACTGCCAAGCATCCACTCGATAGGGGTAGTCCATTTCCGGGTTGTACATAGCCAGCCATCGTTTATAATCCTTCAGCTGATCCCAATCCAACCGCTGGCTCAGATCCTTATTGAAATACAGCATGGGCTCATAACCGGCTTCCCCAATGGTTTCGCAGAAGGCCACCGCGCATTTGGTCAACATACGACCGGTGGTCAATTGGGTGCGGCAATTGGGGGTATAATTCTCCCAATCAAATACAATGGGCAGATCCAATTCCCAATCGGCCACCGCATCCAGCACAAACTGCGCTTCTTCCACCGCTTCTTCCTGGGAGATTGCCTGGGAATAGAAATAACAGCCAACCTGTAAGCCTGCGGCCTTTGCACCTTCGTAATATTCTGCCGCCCGGGGATCTGCAGAGACCTCACCGGTATCTTCTGTGCGTCTGCCTACCCGAATCATCACAAACTGAATGCCGGATGCGTACACCTGTTCCCAATCTATGTCGCCCTGCCAAAAGGACACGTCAATACCCAGCATATAATCACCGGTAAGGCAAGTCATGTACTCTCCGTCCCAGACAAAGTCCTCCGGACCATAAGGGTTTTCGGGAAGGGGTGATTGGGGCAAGGTTATGCTACAGCCTGCCAAATACAGACAAGCCAATAGGATTCCTAAGAATCGTTTCATAGCATACCTCCTTCCTGTTTTTGACTTATTATATCAAAGGTCGACATTGCCGTCAACCGGAACACAGCAGCAGACGGCGGGAGCAAGCCCCCGCCCTACCACAAAAAAGGACGCATTTTGCAATGCGTCCTTTTTTGCTTATTGACGTGCGGAGAGCAGATTCCGGAAAACCTTCAAAATTGCCTGATTGGGCATATTGTCGGTCAGAACAGAAACAGACTTACTGCTCGCTGCGGCGACGGTGGGATACAGATCTCCGATCTGCACATCTGCGCTGATCTGGGTCTGGGCTTCACTATAAACGTCGCCACCCTTGCCGGTAGCTGTACCGCCGGTAACAGAACCACCAACCAGGTTCAGCAGACCGGCTGTATTGGCCTGGTGAATATTACCGCCATTCAGACCGGATGTACCATTGGAGACTGTGCCGCCATACATATTCATAACGCAGGCGTTGGTTATCATAATATTACCGCCGCTGTTGGTGGTAGTACCACCGGTAACCGTGCCACCGTACATATTAAAGGTAGCATAGTAGTTTGCAGAGGTGTTATTACCCAGATACAGCACACCGCCAGACTTGGCTGTGCCGGTGGTAGTCAAAGTACCTGCATACAGGTTCACCGTATTGTTGTACTTGTTGCAGCTGCTGCCGCTGTACTGATAGATCAGACCGCCGTTGAGGGAGCTGGTCACCTCATTGGTAACCACGCCGTTACCGGTACAATCGGTGATGTGCAGGTCTGCGTCACGAAGCAGGAACATACGCTCGCCGCCACCGGGGCCGGTAATGGTATGACCATTCAAGCAGATCCGCAGGTCGATCTTGCCCTTCAGCTCGATCTTTGCACCAGACAACGTCACATTGGTGTTCAGGTAATAGTTACCGGACTGGGTGGGCAGAGCGGAGTCATTGTTCCACTCTTCCCACTGAGTATCTTCATCACATTCATGGCCGGCTACACCCTGGGCATTGCCCACGCAAACGCAATGGACATGACCCACGGGGGCAGGGGGTGTGACTGCACCGCCCTGCGCCAGACTCAGCTTACCGTCGGTGTTTTGCACCTGGTAAGCAGAATCGGTGGAATAGAAGCACTTGGCATCCTCAGCGTCGGTGATGGTGGCAAACTCGCCGGGCTGGCTCATGGACAGGTAGATCTTTGCGGTCTCTGCCAGGTCGCCCACAGTGATGGTCGCACCTTCCAGGTACAGGCTGCCGCCCTTCACAGCATTCACGATCTGGGCATTGCCGGACACATGGAAGCTGCAGCCGGAGGTAACAATGATATTGCCGCCATTGAGATCGGAGGAACCATTGCTGACCGTGCCGCCATACATATTCATGATACACTTATTGGAGACTACGATGTTACCGCCGCTGCCGGTGGAGCTGCCGCCGGTGATGGTGCCGCCGTACATATTGAAGGTGGCGCGGTAATTAGCAGAGCTATTGTTGCCCAGATACAAGACACCGCCAGCCTTAGCTGTGCCTGTGGTGGTCAAGGTACCGCCGTACAGGTTCACGGAGTTATTGTACTTGTTGCAGCTGCTGCCGCTGTACTGGTAGATCAGACCGCCGTTGAGGGTGTCATTCACCGCATTGGTGATCACACCGTTGCCGGTACAATCGGTAATGCTCAAATCCGCATCACGAAGCAGGAAGATACGCTTATTGCCGCCAGGGCCGGTGATGGTATGACCGTTCAAGCAGATCTTCAGATCCAGCTTGCCCTTCATTTCCAGCATAGCGCTCACGGTCACATCCTCGGTCAGGTAGTAGTAACCGGACTCGGTGGGCAGAGCGGATTTATTGTTCCACTCGGTCCAGGAGGCAGCCGCATCACAGACATGGTCACCCATGCCAACCGCATTGCCGTTACACAGGCAATGGATATGTCCGGAACCGGGCTCTACAGCCTTGGGGGTCAGAGACAGCTTACCATCTACGCAGGTGACTTCGTATGCACCGTCGTCGGGGATAAAGCACTTGGTATCCTGGTCATCGGTGATGGTGGTAAACTCGCCGGGCTGGCTCATGGACAGACCGATCTTTGCGGTTTCTGCCAGGTCGCCCACGGTGATGGTCACACCGTCCAGGTACAGGTTGCCGCCCTTCACAGCATTCACGATCTGGGCATTGCCGGACACATGGAAGCTGCAGCCGGAGGTGACGATGATGTTACCGCCGTTGAGGTTGGAAGAACCGTTGCTGACCGTGCCGCCATACATATTCATGATGCTCTTGTTGGAGACCACGATATTACCGCCGCTGCCGGTGGAGCTGCCGCCGGTAATGGTGCCGCCGTACATGTTGAAGGTGGCATAATAGGGCTTGGTCATATTGTTACCCAGGTACAGCACACCGCCAGCCTTGGCTGTGCCGGTGGTGGTCAAGGTGCCGCCGTACAGGGTTACAGAGTTGCTGTAATCGTTGCAGCTACCGCCGGAGTACTGGTAGATCAAGCCGCCGTTGAGGGTGTCGTTCACCGCATTGGTGATCACACCGCTGCCTACGCAATCGGTGATGGTCAGATCAGCATCACGGAGCAGGAATACACGCTTGCCCTCGCCAGGACCGGTGATGGTATGACCGTTCAGACAGATCTGCAGGTCAGCCTTGACCTTCAGCTCGATCATGCTGCTGAGGGTCACATCCTCCAGCAGGTAGTAATGACCGGTGGTGGGCAGAGAGGTGGTTTCCTTCCAGGGCATCCAGACGGTTGCGGTATCGCAGACATGGTCACCCATGCCAACCGCATTGCCGTTACATGCGCAATGGCTGTGGGTGCCGTAGACAGAAACCAGGTACAGCTTGTCTTCCACAGCTTCTACCTTGTACATTTCTGCATCCATGGGATGGAAGGCACTTGCCTGCTCAGCCTTGGCATTCTGGGCAAAGGCTGCGCTCATGTCAGCCATGGAAACACCGATGGAAGCGGTGGGATCCAGATCCTCCATCACATGAATGATCTGACCCTGACCCAGGTTTACGTTCTGGATATTGGCCTTGCCGCCCACATAGAGAGCAGGCACGACCGTTGCATCCGCGGTATTGGTAATGTTAATGGTATCCACAGTACCGCCCAGCACAGTCATGGTCACAGACTGACCCTTCTTACTGGTAAAGCGGATAGAACCATCGATGGTACCGCCCAGAACATTCAGTTCTACCACGGAATCATCGTAATTAGAGTATACACTAATGGCAGTAGACACAGCGGATGCCTGACCGCCGGTGATCTGGGCATTGCCCATCAGAGTCAGCTTACCGAACATGGTCACATTGCCGCCGTTCTTAGCGCTGCCGTTGATCACCTTGGCGCTGCCGGTGAGGACAGCTTCCGCATAGCGGGTAATACGCAGGTTGCCGCCTTCTGCCGCAGTATTGCCGTCCAGAGTACCGCCCTGCATCTGCAGCGTACCCTTTTCCATGCTGATACCGCCGCCGTTGCCGGTAGCTTTGTTGTTGGCGATCAAGCCACCGCTGATCTGCACCAGACCGTTGTCGCATTGGATACCTGCGCCGGTGGTTTCTGCGGTATTGTTGATGATGCTGCCGCCTGCAATCAGTACGCCGGCCTTATCGCTGGCTACCATGATCGCGCCGCCCTTCTGGGCTTGACAATTGGTGATCGTACCGCCATACATGGCGAACTGACCGATGTTACTGACCACCACAGCACCGCCGCTGGTGGCCTTACCACCGGTAAGCGTACCGTCATAGAGGTTAAAGGTAGCGGTATTTCTGGGATCGTCGGCATTGTTGGCGATGTAGACCAGACCGCCGGCATATGCTGTGCCGGTATGCTGGAAAGTACCGCCGTAAATGTTCAGCACGCTGGAGGTGACAGAATTATACAGGTAAGCCAGACCACCGTAGGTCTTGGTCACGATATTGCCTGCATCATCCACTTCATCGGACAAGGAGGTAATGATCTTGCCCTGGTAGTTGCCCTCTGCGTCTTTATGGTCACAGATGTTCAAGGTGCCGTAGACCTTGAAGCAGCGGACATCGGAGGTCAGGGTATGACCGTTCAGACACAGGGTAACCTCGGTATCTGCGCCAATGGTCACGGTATCGGGCAGCTGAGCGTCCTGGGTCAGCACATAGTGACCGCTGCCGCCGAAGCCGGTTCTGCCGTTCCATTGATACCAGGTGACATTTTCGGTCACATGCTGGCATTCATGGGTGGTCTTGATCAGCTCAATACCACGGCTCATGCAGAAGATATAATTGGTCTTGCCGCTGCTGTCCTTCAGACAATGGATAAAATCGCCCACACGCAGCTTGGTGACTTCGCCGGCATTGACCGTATAAGCGCTGGATACATCGAAGATCTTGGCATTGGAGGCCATGGTGAAGCTGCCTTCCACACCGGACTTGGTGTAGGTGACCTTGTTGCCGTTGATGGCGGTTACGGTCACATAGCTTGCGCCAATGCCGCCCTTACAGGTCTTGGTGCTGGAAGCATGGATCGCCTTGGTAACCAGGCCGTCCTTGAATTCCAGACCCAGAACCTTCGCGATCTGGCTGTCGATGGCATTGGCCACCACCAGGCTCTTGGTTCTGACCGTTACTTCCTTGCCCTCATGGGCCATGCGGAACTCATAGAAACCCTCCGCATTGGGAACACGGGTGGTGGTTTCGGTGGCATCGCTCCACTTGCGGTCCAGGTTGTAGTAAATACCCAGATCGGCATATCGGGTGATCACATACACGATCACTACCTGACCCTGGCTGTTCTTCATGCAATGGACACGATCACCCACCTGTACGGTGGTGACTTCGCCCTGGTGGCTCATGAAGTTGCCGCTGACGTTGTAGATCTTGCAGTTAGCTGCAAAAGTCTCCTGATAGGTCTTGGTCACCTTGCCGTTTTCCACCTTCTGGGTCTTGAAGCCGGACTTGGTGACGTTGGTCACATCGCAGTAGCTGGAGGTAGAACCGCCGGAGCAGGTCTTGGTGCTGCCTGCATGGATGGCCTTGGTAACCAAGCCGTCCTTACCGAATTCCAGACCCAAAACCTTAGCGATCTGGCTATCGATAGCATTGGCTACCACCAGGCTCTTGGTCTTGACCTGTACTTCCTTGCCGTCGTGTGCCATGCGGAATACATAGTAGCCGTTGGCATCAGGGACACGGGTGGTTGTCTCAGTGGCATCACTCCACTTGCGATCCAGGTTGTAATAAACTTCCAGATCTGCATACCGTTGGATCACATAAACCAGCGCAACCTCGCCCTTGCTATTCTTCAAGCAATGGACCTTATCGCCCACCTGGATGGTGGTCTTTTCACCCTTGTTAGTGGTGTAGTTATCGCTGACATTGTAGATCTTGCAATCTGCTGCATAGGTTTCCTCGTAAGTCTTGGTAACCTTGCCATTTTCCACCTTCTTGGTGTTGAAGCCGGCCTTGGACGCAGAGGTCACGAGGCAATAACTAGAGGTAGCACCGCCCTTATAGGCAGTGGTAGAGCCGGGGTGAATTGCCTTGGTAACGATACCGTTGGTCACGCTCAAAGCTACGCACTTTGCGGCCTGGGAATCAATATCGTTGGCAATATCCTTGCTCTTGGTCTTAACCGTTACGACCTTGCCCTCAAATGCCATCTCGAACACATAATAGCCGCTGGCATCGGGCTCACGGGTGGTCGTTTCTGTTTTGGTGTCCCACTTACGAACCAGATTATAGTAGGTGGGATAGTTGTAGAAGCGGTTAACCACAAAGATCACACTGATCTGGCCTTCCCGGTTCTTTAGTGCATGGATACGGTCACCCACCTGCAAGGTAGTAACCTCACCCACAGTACCGGCAGAGGTGCTTACGTTATAGATCTCACAACCCGGTGCGATGGTACCGGTGCGGATATCGCCGGTGGTGGTCTTGTAACAAGTCAGCTTTCTGTCCACAAGCTCCGTAATATCGTACCAGCTGGCGAAGGTAGCGCCGCCGGTAACCGCTGTGGGCAGATAGACCTTTTCGATCACGTCGCCATTGAGCTTCAGACCGAAGCACTTAGCAGCACGCTCGTCGATGGCCTGTACAATGGCCTTATCCTGGGTCTTGACGGTGATCTGCTTACCGCCTACAGCCACCTTGATATGATACCAACCGGCAGCGTCTGCAGTACGGGTGGACAGGCTGGTCTTGGAATCCCATTTCCGTTCCACATTCCAGTAGATCTCAGAATCCACCATGCGGTTAACCACGAACACCACCACGATACGACCCAAAGAGTCCTTCAGGCAGTGAACGGTATCGCCCACACGGATATCTGTGGGCTCGCCTACATACGCACCATAGCCGCTCACATCATAAACCAGCACTTCCGGTCCCAAAATACCGGATGCACTTGTGCCGGTGGACTGCTTGGTACAGGTAATGGTCTTTCCTTCCACAGAATCAACGCTGAACCAGCTGGCGAAGCTACCGCCGCCGGTAGCCGTACCTGCATGGATCACATCCACCAGAGCGCCTTCCTCGTCAAACTCCAGAGCAAAGCACTTGGCAGCCATAGCATCCATCTTCTGAACCAGCTCCCAATCACGGGTCTGGACGGTCACGATTTCACCGTTCACAGCCAGCTGCAGGGTGTAGCCGCCCATGGGATCCATTTCACGGGTACATACTTTATTGGTGGTATCGTACTTCCGGTCGATGTTCCAGTAAATCGGGGGAGGTGCCTGGAAGGGAAGTACATATACCGTATCCACATTGCCATCGGGGTCTGTACAAACAATGACCTGGTCATTGACCTTGACAGCAGTGGGGAAACCACAGGTAATGCCATCCATGCCCACGTCCCAGACGCCGGTGTTCTCATCCAGTTCAAACACCACGTCATAGCCGGTGGCAGCAATGGAGGAGTTACAGGTAATGGCATTGCCTTCCACCTTGGTAACTAAGTAATTGTTGGCGATGATCTTGCCGCCCATGTCCTCCACACGGTAGCAATCGGTGATCACACCCTCTTCGTTGATCTCCAGACCAACCATTTGCAGCATATCGATCCGCATACCCAAGTCGGGATCTGCCACAGGGATACGAACCTGGTCACCATCCACCGCAAAGGTGATGGTAACACGGCCTTCTCTATCGGCCGTACGGATCATTTTTCCGGTACGGTATGGCTTACCGTCCACGTTCCAATACAGCTTGAAATCCGCTGTCTTTTTAGCGCCTGCGCCATCGTCGCTCTGACCCAGGAACAGGATCAGACCAACCATAGCCGCAATCACTGCCACACAGACAGGAATCAGCCATTTTAAAATTTTCTTCACAGCAGTTCCTCCTTATTCTGCGTGCAGCTGCTCCAGCATATCCACAAAGCACTTGGCATACAGCTCACCGGTGCCGGGCTGGAGTGCGGTAATATCGGTTTCGTAGGAGGTATACTCCCAAGCAAAAGCAGAGGGAATATAACCATGGTGACCGTTGGTATAACCCAGGGTCAAGGTGTACTTAAAGGGAGAAGCTTCTTCCACTTCCACCGCATTGGTATCAAACAACTCATTGGGAGCAGAGAACATACCCACAGACTCGCCCAGATAGATGGCATTGAGTTCACGGGTCTCGGTGTTGCCACGCTTGTAGTTGTTGATAATCGCCGTAGCATGGAAGGTGCTTCGGATCTTGCCTTCACCGGCCGCCAGAGCCTGGTCCTTATCACCGGTCGCCTTGTAGATGGCATTGACATTGGTGGCCAAACCGTACAGGTCATCCTGGCTGTGATTGGTCACTGCCTCGTACATGGTCTGCTTGGTCTTGATCTCATCCACAGGGGTAGGCTCCAGGTGGTTCTTCATAATATCAATGGCATAATCTGCCAGCAGCTTGCCATGGGTTTTGTAATCGGTGGTTTTATTTTCTTCCAGGATACGGCTCTTTTCGTTGATGTTACCGGCAGCGCCATTGAAATACAGCATATCCACACCGGTCTGATACTCAAAGGCATCACGGAAAGGTCCGATCCAGTCAGAGGACAGATCATAACGGGAAGAACCACCGGTAAAGTGGGGGTGAGCTCTCCAGTTGATCAGAGTCATATCGTTACCCTCTGCCATGTCGAAATACAGCATGAACATGGTGGGGTCAGCCTTGGTGGTATGGGTAGTAGTATCATTAAAAGCAGATGTACCGAAGTTATCGCCAAAATAGGATACCGTACCATCATCCAGGGTGGTCACATAATGACGGACGAAGTTCAAACCCTCAGCCTCCACAGAACCTGCAGACATATTGGCAGGTCTGCGATCTGCCAATGCCTCTTCTGCACAGGCAACCGCCTTATTCAGCACCAGACCCAGATAACGCTCAATGATCTCATGTCTGTAGGTCATATCCGGTGCAGAGTGGCTATGGGTCGCACCAATGAAGATATGATCAATGGGAATACCGGTAGCGGTCTCAATGGACATACGGGCTGCATCCTGGGCAGAAGTATGAGAACGAACACCATCCCAGTTCATCAGCAGGATGGTCTCACCCTTAGCATCGGTCAATGCAATGCAGGTCACATACAGATCATCCAATACCGCTGTGTGGGTACGGTTGGCAGGGTTACTGTAACCGCCCAGAGGGGTGGGCTCCTCCGGTGTAATATTCTCACGGCCAAAGCCTGCGTAGAGATCATAATCTCCCAAAGGCGCTAACACCGTACTTTGCTTTTTGCCTTCTGTTTTTTCATTGGATTCTGACTTGGCGCAAGCGCACAGGGACAGAACCAAGGTAAACAGAAGAATCCAGCTAATGATTTTCTTCATATCTTTTTCCCCTTTCAAAAACAAACAATCAATCAAAACTTTTCAAAAGATCAGTCAATAAAATGACATAGTTTCCCTTATAAAATCAAAAAGCTTGCCAATATCATTATAGTGTGATACAATCCAATTATCAATATCATATATTAAGATTTTTACATAATATATTAACCTAGAAAGGGGTTTTATTATGGGTGCACGCAGAATATACAGAACATTTGATGACCCTTCCTTTCCACTGATCACCAAACGAAGCAAAAACAGACCCACCGCAGCCAATTTTACAACCATTCATTGGCATCACCATTTTGAAATTTGCTATGTGGCAGCCGGTAGTTTTGAACTTTATCAACCCAGCGGCAATATCATGCTCTATGCAGGCGATATGTGCATTTTCTCCCCCAGCGACCATCATTGTATCCGTTCTGCATCCAACGGCAGTGAATATTGGTCGGTCTATTTCATGCCGGAGTTACTGAAAATGCCGGAGGGACATTTTTTCCAGGAGGAATTTGCCGGGCCATTGATGGATGGCTCTCTGCGATTGCCGGGACTTTTGCGTTCTGAGCAGATGGCAACCGAAATTTTTGAGGATATGCAAAAATTGATCACCAGCGGTGAAAAGGGCATCCAATTTTCCGCCATGATCGACCTGTGTGTGCAGCTGCTGCCCATGTGTATCCGTCTGGACAGCCAGGATCTGTCCTTGATCGCAGCCACCCACCCGGCCATCCGGGAGATCACCCTGTACATGGAAGCCAATTATGCGGAACGGATCTCCCTGAAAACACTGGCAAAGCGTGTGCATCTGCACCCCAATTACCTGTGCGCCCTTTGGAAACGGTATACAGGACAGACCATATACCAATACCAGACCCGTCTGCGGTTATTCAAAGCCAAGGATATGCTGCGGCAGCAGCAAACCGTATCCCAGGTATCCGAGGCATTGGGATTCCCCAGTGTGGATTTTTTCCGCAGAAAATTCAGAAAACTCAATGGTGTCTCCCCCAGCCAATTCCGCAAATCCTGCGACGAGTAAATAATCTTCAATCCATTGTAGGGGAGGGTCAAAACGAACCGCAAGTATTTCGATGCGTCATTGCGAGCCAGTGCGCACACTGGCGTGGCAATCCGTTCTTCTAAAAAGCTTGCTGCGCAAGGTGTTTTGACTTACTTCTTAGGCTCGAAACGCTCGAGTATCCACATACACTTCGGGTTCGAGTTGCTTGTCTTGACGACTTTATTGACCTCTGTCAGTCTGTCTTTTGACAGACTGAAGGGAGGGTCAATGACCCTCCCCTACAATGCATCGAAATCACAATATAGCAAAAGGCACTGGCCGAAGCCAGTGCCTTTTTTATGTTGTTCGCAACAATTATGCAGCGGGGATTTCCTCAGAAACAGGAGCCCAAGTTGCAATGTTGTTCTTTTCGCCCAGCCATGCGGACATGACGGACTCGTACTGTTCATACAGGTTGTAAACAGCGGTCTTCTGATCATCGGTCAGAGTCTTCAGGTCGTTAACAGCCTGAATGGTCTTCTTCATGGTAGTGTTGGTGGTGGAGAAGGTGTATGCGAAACCATCAACAACAACGACAGGAGCGCCGTAGATGGTCATTTCACCACCATTATTCTTCATGATGTTCTTCAGACGCAGGGTGAACAGACCCTCAGCGTTCAGAGCCTTGGTGCAGGTCTTGATGCTGTTCTCGGATACATAGATATCCATACCGAATGCCTCAACCACGGACAGAGCCTGGGAATCGCCCATGATTTCCACCTTGTAGCCCAGAGCATCGTTAGCAGGATCCAGGGAGGTGTGGGTCAGAGTTGCAGACAGTGCATGGAAGCTCCAAGCGCCAGTCTCATCCTGTACTGCCACATACAGCATTGTATTGGAGAAATGCTCCTTATCTGACTTGTATGCTGTCTGTACATCGCCTGTGAAGTTGACCAGGCTACCAGCCTTGCCATCCTCATAGGAGTTTGTCTGATAGTCAGCAGCATACAGAGTGCCGTTCACGGTCAGACCGGTCAGAGTATTACCGTACAGATCCAGGTATACATCGCCTGTCACAACCTCGGTAGTGGTATGATCCTGTACCAGGCGGACAAAGCCTGCGCCCTCAATAGCCATAGCCTCAGCGATGGTCTTAGCGCCTGCGATCTGCTTGTTGCTTACATCGAATGCCCAGTAGGGATTCTCAGAAACCAGAACCAAGCCGGTCTCGTTAGCCTGAACGGTCACGCCATTCTCAGTTGCATGGAAATACTTTGCGTAGTCGGCAGAAGCCTCAGGAGCAAACAGACCTGCGATCTCGAAGCGCTCAACACCAATGGATGCGCCCTCAGCAAAGCCATCGGCATGAATGGTCACCATACGACCGGTACCCATACGCAGGGAGTCGATCACAGCAGTGCCACCAACAGTGGTAGTGATCTCATCGCCGGAGGACTGAATATGCACGCTGGAAACTTCCAGGCTGTCTGCGCCCAGACCACCAATTTCGCCGCCCAAAATGGTCAGCTCCAGGGGTCTGTTATCTGTGGACTGCATAGCAATGTTAGCACCATATCGTGCGTTGGCTTCAGGATTTACCAATTCGCCACTGCTGCCGGTATAGCTGCCGCACAGCATACCGTCGTAGATATGGCCACCGGTGATGGTGATCTTGCCGTAGTTACCATAGGTAGAAATGTTACCACCGCGGCTCACAGCCTTACCGTTGTAAATTTCGCCGCCGGAAATATTCAAGGTGGTGTAAGCAACAATGTTACCGCCGTGCTTTACAGCCTCGCCGTCATGGATCTTACCGCCCTCAATATTCAAAGTAGCACCATCTCTAATAGAAATGTTACCACCCTCGTTGGCCTTACCACCGGAAATCTCACCGCCGGTGATGGTCAGGGTTGCCTTATTGGCAACACAGATGTTACCACCGGAACGAGAAGTGCTGGTGGAAAGACCGTTCTCGATAGAGCCACCACTGATAGTGGAGTTACCAGCAATATAGATGCTACCACCGTAGGAGGCACTGGTACCACCGGAGATAGTACCATCTACCATGGTGAACTTAGCTGCGTAAATATTGCCGCCTTCTTTAGTTGCAACACCGTCAGAAATAACAGCCTGTGTATTTACAATCAATGTGCCTGCACTATAGATGTTACCACCCTGCGTTGCAGAGCCGCCGCTAATAACAGCATCACCACGAACGGTGATCTTCTGGTCCTCGCCGTCAGAAGCGATCGCACCGCCCAAAGCAGCCTTACCACCGGTAATAACACCGCCCCAGATGGTGACATTTGCGGAATCGTTCAGTACGATTGCGCCACCGTTTTTGGTTGTCTCAGACAAACCGGTGATCTTACCGCCAACCATGTGGAACTTACCGCTAACGCCCACAGGGCCGCCAACGGAAGCCTCAGTGAAGGCGCTGGTGATCTCACCGCCGTACAGACGGGTGTCAGACTTGGAACCAATGTACAGGGTATGACCGGCATTTTTATTATTGCCGCCTACGATCTTACCCCAAACTGCATCGGGATTAGCGGGATCATAAGCACTATCAGAAATATACAATGTGCCCTTGCTATACACTGTACGCTTAGCAGTACTTGTACCGGTCAGGGTGTGACCGTTCAAGTCCAGATTAACAGTTGTATCCAATTCCACAGCCAAGGTATTGACGGTGGTGATATCCTCCACCAGCTTGTAGTTGCCGGCAGGCAGAATATACATGGTGCCACCAACGCTGTCGTTTTCCTTGACCTCCAATGCATCCACCATAGCCTGGGTCAAATCTGTCCACAGGATCTGGTTGCAGGTATTGTGCGCAATATCGTCTTTGGCGATTTCGCTGAGATTTTCACCGCAACGGCAGTGGTAATCCAGAGCTGCATCACGCAGGTACATATACTTATTTTCATAGGTCAGCTGTTCAGACTCGCTGGCTGCTTTGAACCACTTGTAGTCTGCATAGTCGCCGCCTACGATCACCTTATCCAGCTTCGCGGAAGACACCTTGATCACGGAGTCAGTGGAGAAGTTCTCACCCAACTGGATACCGAACTTATCAGCGCTGTTACCGTAAGCGCCGATCTCACCGATGGTCACATTACCATTCAGGGTGAGGGTCATGGGAGTGTTTGCACCACAACCAATATCGGCACCCAATTCAGCGCCGGTCAGAGTACCGCCAACAGCAGTACCGCCGTACATGGTGAAGTAACCACGGTTGATGTAGATGTTACCGCCACGGGTCACAGCAGTACCGTCGGATACCAAGCCATCATACATGTTGAAGATAGCACGGCCGGTAGCCTTATCAGACTGGTTCATATAGATGTTACCACCCATCTTTGCGCTACCACCGGTGATGGTACCGCCAAAGATGTTCAAAGTAGCATTGATAGTAGTTGCAGCACTTGCGTTACCGACGCTGATGACACCGCCATTGAGATCTACCAAAGTTGCAGTAGAAGTCAGCTTACCACCGTAGATATTCACGGAGAAATCAGCAGTCGCCTTGCTATCATGCATGTACAGAACAGAACCGGAGTTATCAGCATTACTGGTGATCTTACCAGCGCCGGTGCAATCAGTGATATTCAGGTTGCCCCATGCACGAATAGCAGACAGCTTATAGCCCTTAGCATATGCCCAGGTATAGCCGTTCAGACACAGGGTAATATCCTGACCATTGTGAATCTCAATGGGCTTCTTGATGTTAATGGTCTCTGCCAGATAGTAGGAACCATTCTCAGCAAACATCAGGTAGTTTGCGTTACCACCGTCGTCTACATCAGAAGTAACCAGGTAATCATTCAGGTTTTCGTTGGTCAGTGCGATCCAGTTCTCTTCCACAACGCACTCACCGTGAGCAGCCTGTGCGATGTCGCTCAGGTTGCCACCGCACACGCAGTGATTAGCATGGTTTGCGAAGGTCAGCTTGCCATCAGCCCAAACCAGGGGACGGCCAGCCAGATTACTGGTAAAGTATGCAGCGTCAGCCTCGGTCATCTCTGCCAAGGTGTTCTGATTGGAGGTAAAGGCGGACAGGCCGATCTTTGCGCCATCCTGCAAACCTTCAACAGAGAAGGTCTGAGAAGCCAGAACAAACAGATCATCAACCTTTGCAGAGCCACCAACAACCACATTTGCACCTGCAACTGCGTAGATGCAATCGCCGTTGCCCTCAGCATTGCCAGCGGTCACAGTACTAACACCCAGGATCTTAACGGTATCGGGGGCACCGGCGTAAATAGCTGCGCCGCTGCCCTCAACGGACTTTGCACCGTTAACAGTACCACCGTACTGAATGAAGGTACAGGGCTTAGCAGGATTGTCATCCTTAGCAGCAGTACCCATCAGAATCACAGCACCGCCGCTGCCTCGGCTGGTCTTGCCGGTTTCAGCATCCACCTTCTTGACCAGAGTCAGAGCGGAAGCCTTGATGTTACCACCGTACATAACCATGGTACTACCGGCAGTGCTCTGGCCAACACCTGCATCGGTGCCCAGAGCCACAACGCCACCATAGTTACGGGTCACACCGGTCTTAGCGGTCAGGATACCACCATACAGGTTGATGCGACCACCGGAGTAGCCGTAAATAACAGGTGCATCACCGGAGTTACCGGTAATCTTACCATTGCCGTTTCTGTAGCAATCGGTAATGTTCAGAGTACCGCTTACTCTAAAAGTACGGCTGGAAGTAGTCATTTCAAAACCATTCAAGCAGAAAGTGACCTCATCACCGGGCATAATGGTAATGGACTTGCCGGTAATAACGGTCTTAGATGCCAGGTAATAGTTGCCGGAGGGCAAGCTATAAAACGCCTTGACATCACCCTGGGCCTCATGGTAGACCAAAAGGTCCTCGGAGAAGGCTACCCAACCGGTAGCGGCCTCACCACACACATGATCGCCTCTGCCATTTCTGCCGCCACCGCAAACGCAGTGGTCCGTGTGCGCAGCAGGCGCAGTTGTCTCTTCTGCCATAACGTTCAGAGCAGCGATACCGATCACCAGCACCAGAACCAGCAGCAGAGATAAAATCTTAGTCTTCATCTTCTAGTTTCCTCCTAACTAAATTTGAACACATCATTTCGTGTTCCGGAAAACAAACCCTTTAGCCAATGCCACTCCGTTTAGTAATTCAGTCATTCCGAGACCAGTTCGCAACCTTGTCCCCCTCCATGAGGGGGATGTCAGCGAAGCTGACAGGGGGAGTGTACCCCTATACAAAGGACACTCCCTCAGTCACCTATCGGTGACAGCTCCCTCTCTGAGGGAGCCGAGATTAGTCGTGGGAATCTCCGGTGTAGCATTTCACACGGGAGATCGCCACAGCCGCTTTGCGGCTTCGCGATGACACTAACCCGGGGACATTGCGCATTCCCCATGTCCTTTTATTCCCGACCTGATACCGACCTTCCATGCCATACAGTTTGTGCCTTGCAAACAATTCCTCGCAGCCGTACTCAACGAGGGCTTATCTGCCCGACCCAAAGACCGAAAATAACATATCATTGCGAGCCTGCTTGCAGGCGCGGCAATCTCCGGTATACAAACTTGGGAGATCGCCACAGCCGCTTTGCGGCTTCGCGATGACACTTATCCACAGGGTACGCTGCATTGCACAAAAGACAGAACCGGATCAGGAATAATCAGACTTGGAAACAGGGTTGTTTTACGCGGAATTAAAAACAGCAGGTGTATATTTACCCACAATTTTACTAATACATAATAACAGAAAACCTTTGAACTGTCCAGTTATCAAAATATTTTCAACATTTTGCACAATCGCTTATTCGCCATTTTATATAAATTGCTGAAGGCCATGTTATAACCCCAAAATCACCTTATTTTTCTTATCAAAATTCCATTTCTATTTCGATCAAATAAGCAAAAAACCGCCACTTATGTGACGGCTTGCCTATCCATTGTAGGGAACGCTGTCCTCAGCGTTCCGTAACAAAATCGGCACTCGATGTGCCGATTTTGTTAATAAACTTGGTAAAACAAAGAATTTTGCCCATCGAGGTCAAAATTCTTTTTGGAACGCTGAGGACAGCGTTCCGTACATTGGCTTCATCTTACTGATACATGGGTTTGATCCGCTTGCGGTAGATTTGGGCAAAGAAGATCAGCGACAAGGTGGTACTGACGATCTCCGCAATGGGGAATGCCCACCAAACCGCATGGATATTACCGCTCAAGCTCAGCAGCCATGCCGCAGGCACCAGAGCCAACAGCTGGCGGCACAGAGATACGATGGTGGAATAGATACCGTTGCCCAAAGCCTGGAAGCTGGAGGTTAAAGCAATACCCACCGCTGCCAGAGGGAAATGCAGACTCACGATCCGCAATGCGCTGATACCCAGCTTCATAAAGGTATCCGATTCCTCAGAAGCGTTGCTGAACAGGCTCATCAGCTGTCCGGGCAGGATCTGGAACACAGCCACACCCAAAAGCATAATGCCCATAGCGGTAAACAAGGACCATTTCAGCGTCTGGGTGATGCGCTTGGGCAATCTTGCACCATAATTATAGGCAATAATGGAAATGGCCGCATTGTTAATGCCAAACAAGGGCATCAAGAAGAAGCTTTGCAGCTTAAAATACACACCAAACACACCGGATGCGGTCTCGCCCACGTCTTTAAAGCTCAGGAAAATATTATTCATGGACAGATTCATCACAGAGCCAATGGCCATCATAATAATAGAAGGCACACCCACCGCCAGGATCTTTTTCATGGTCTGGCCATGAGGCTTGAGGTATTTGAAGCCGAAGCGGATATCGGAATTGTACTTCACATTGAAGATCACCGCCAGCAATGCGGCTACCCATTGACCGATCACCGTAGCAATAGCTGCACCGGCCACACCGTAGGCAGGCAGATCAAAGGGCAGGGTAATACCAAACTTAGCCTTCATACCCTCGCTGCCCAAAATAAAGATGGGGTCCAGAATAATATTCAGCACCGCGCCTGCGCCCTGGCTGAACAGGGTAAAAATGGTCTTGCCGGATGCCTGCAGTAACCGCTCGCCCAGGATCTCCACAAAAATACCCAGGGAGAAAATGCAGCAAATGGAAGTATAGTCACAACCGCTTTGGAAGGTATCACGGCTTACCTGAAATATATTGTAGTATGCTTCCGTACCCACAAAGCCGAAGATCATGAACAGCAGCACCGTGATCAGCGTCAGCACAATGCCGTTACCGGCAGCACGGTTGGCACGTTCCGGGTTGTTCTCGCCCAGGGATTTACTGAGCAAGCTGTTCATACCCACGCCCACACCGGTGGCAAAGCCGATCATCAGATTTTGCACCGGGAATGCCAGGGACAGGGCGGTAACACCGTTACCGGGGATCATGGAAACGAAAATACTGTCCACCACATTATAAAAAGCCTGCACCAGCATGGAAATGGCCAGGGGCAGCGCCATGGTCAGCAGCAGCCGACCGGTGGACATGGTTCGCATTTTGTTGGGTTGTATGGTATTTGCACTCATTGATTTCGCCTCATTATTTCAATATCCGTGGTATTATAACGAATTTAGATAGAATTTGCAACATCAAATTATCGGTATGTCTCGTAGGGGCGATTATCAATCGCCCGGTGATTTTGTCAAAACAAAATCACATCGCCGCAAGGCGATAATCCAATTTATTTCTGCGAAATCCCAATCATTTGAGTACAAATGATTGGGCGGGCGGTTAATAACCGCCCCTACAACGCATCGAAATGACAAAGGGAGGGTTTTTCAACCCTCCCTTTGATATTAAGATGTGGTATCGCCCAGCTTCTTCAAAGAACGCTTGGCCAGGATCAGGAACACAAAGCTCATGACCAGCAGAATGCCCCAAACCAGGATCACATGTTCCTCGGTGGCGGCATACATGGACTCGTACTTATCGCCCAGATAACGCTGTGCATTGCTATCGGTCAGATAGCTGGCAGGCATATACTGATCCTGATTTGCAGCAGCCTGTGCCAGGGTCAAACCGTTGAAATTACAGGTAGAACCCAGAGCCTCCATGCTCCAGCGGCAGCCGGTGAACCAGGAGATATACTCCGTAGCGCCGCCCAGCTTGAAGATAATGCCGGAGAACAAAATCTGGGGCATCAGCAAGATGGGAGCCACGGTCATGGCCTTATCTGCATTGTCAAACATAGCAGAAATAAACAGACCGGTACATGCGGCGGCAAAGGCGGTCAAGAAATTGGTGACCAGCAATTCGCCAAAAGCGGGAAGCAGTACACCTTCTTCGGGCATACCCACAAACACACCAAAGACTGCGGTGAGCAAGAAGGTCTGCACCAGGCACATAGCACCCAGAACCGTAGCCTTGGAGCGGATATATGCACCCAGAGACAAGCCGGTCATGTACTCACGCTTCAGAATGTTCCGTTCTTTACAGATCTCTTGAATGGCATTCAAAATACCGATCCAGAATGCAGAACAGGACAATGCGAACATCAAACTCTTGGTCGCCGCCACAGTCTCATACTGTCTGCCGTTGGCAACCAGAGAGATCAGGAAGCCCAGCAAGGGCGCTTGCAAAAGCAAAAGTCTCAAACGAGCCTTGTCGTTGAGGATCAGCTTGGTATAGCGGCTGCGCAGGATCTTTGCCTGTCTGCCGCCCTCATTGACCGCACTCTGCTCCGCCTGCGCCTGCTTGCGCAGAGCGCCGGTGGGCGCCACAGTCTTGGCGAACTCAGCAGACCAGTACTTGGCATCCTTGGTGATCATGTTGTACACATCCACCACATCATCCACACCGAAGAACTTCAGCGCATCATTCAAGTGGCCGCAGAAGCACAGGTTACCACCCATGCCCATGAATACCACCTTATCGCACATCTTCAACTGCAGGGTACTATGGGTAACCAGGATCACGGTCTTGCCCTGGTCAGCCATGCCACGCAGAGATTGCATCAGATTTCGCTCCGTTCCGGGGTCCAGACCGGACGCAGGCTCATCCAGGAACAGCAGGTTGGGGTCGGACAGCAGCTCAACGGCAATACTTGCACGCTTCCGCTGACCGCCACTGAGTGCCTTGATCAAGCTATCCTTCTTATGCTCCAGTTCCACAGTAGCGATGGCACGCTGAATAGCCGCCTCACGCTCCTGCTCGGAAACATCCTTCGGCAGACGCATCTTTGCGGTAAACATCAGCATATCGTACACGGTCAGATCATCGTAAACGATGTCAGACTGGGGCACATAGCCCACGATCTTCTGCAAGCTGGCAAAGTTCTCATACAGGTCGATACCGTTGATGAACACCTGGCCGCTGGCGGGCTTCAAGTAGCCGCACATGGCATTGAGCAAGGTGGACTTACCGGCACCGGAACCACCAATGATGGCAACCAGTTCGCCGGGCTTGATGTTCAAGCTCACATTATTACAGGTAATAAAACGCTTATTGGGCTTGCCACGCTCGATCACCACAGAGGAAGTATCCACGCTGATACCACCACGGAAGTAGCAGTAGGAAATAAAAGCAGCGGTAAAGATCAGCTTGCTGTTGGTGATGGTGATCACGTCCTTCTCATGGAGCAGGACACGACCGGCAATACGCAGGCCATTGACGAATACGCCGTTGGCGCTGCCATTGTCATACAGGTAATAGCCGTCTGCTTCCTTGCAGATACGGGCATGCTGCTGAGACACGCTGACGTGGGGCAGAACAATGTTACAGTTATTATCTCTGCCGATGGTGATCTGGGGCAGATTCTCAATGGACAGCACATTCCACTTATTCACGGTGCTGCCATCGGCAAATACGAACAGCACACCGTTGGTCACGGTCTCCACACCATCGTCCACACGGACGAATTCGCCATCGCCCAATTCCTTGCGATGGATATTGGCATGGTTGTACAGTAAACCGTTGGTACTGCCCAGATCCTCGATGAACCATCTGCCATTGTGACGAATAAAACGACCGTGGTTACGGGAAACCAGACGAGAGGTCAGAACAATATCATTATCATCTGCACGACCGAAGGTAACCGCATCCTTGCCATAGCTGTTCAGCCGAATGGTAACCGGCTGACTGAAGGCATCGAACACCGTAACCTGCATATCTGCAGCGACTTGGTTATTCATTGCACTCATACATTAACCTTCCTTCTTTTTACCCTTAAAGTGGAGAACCAGCAAGACTACCAGACAAATTGCACCGATTACCAAGCCCACAGCGCTCATCTCTTCATTATAGAGATCATAAGCACCGGTCATATAATCATAACCATCCGCAAACGTGCCACCCAGACCATCCGCCAGATCCAATGCGCCAAAAATCACAGCGATCACACCAAACACGATGCCACGGCACTTACCCTTAGTCTGCCAGCAACCAACCAGGCAGCACAGAATTGCGGCAATGCCGGCACCAATGGCAGCTTCCGGGGAATCCTCAATGATCATTGCACCCAGGATAGAAGCGCACAGACCCAGGAAATAGTGCATACACCACTTTTTCTTAGCCACAGGCTGGATGTTATTAACGGGGGGTGTCGTCGTATTCATAGGCTGTGTGTACACGGGAGGTGTATACACAGGGGGTGTGGTGACGTTCATAGGCTGAACCGGCTGAACCGGTTGTGCCGGCTGAACGGGTTGTACAGGCCGAACGGGCTGTACCGGTTGCACAGGCTGCACAGGTTGTACGGGCTGCACAGGTTGCACAGGTTGCACCGGCTGGACAGGCTGCACAGGACGTACCGGCTGGACAGGTTGTACAGGCTGCACAGGTTGCACAGGTTGCACGGGCTGAACCGGCTGAACCGGTACTTGATTCCAGCCCTGCACCTGCGGTGCTGCATTCTGGGGCGCAACGGGTGCTGCGCCTGCTGCAGGACGAACCGCTACGGTCTTATCCAGATCCACATCCTCGATCACATAAGTGCCGTCCAGTACCTGCTGCAGAGCCTTCTTCATGGCAGTTGCATCTGCAAAACGAGCCTGGGGGCTATAGGCGCAAGCCTGCATGATCACAGAAGCCGCAGCAGCAGATGCATCACAGGGAGGCATGAACTGCTCGCCACGCATACGGCGATCCACAGCCACTTTACGGGCATTGGGATTGAGCAGCTGCTGGTCATTCTCAATGAAGGGCAGGCGGTTGCTGTTCAGCAGACGATACAAAACAATACCCAAAGAGTAAATATCCACACGGGCATCATAGTTTCTGCCCGCAGCGATCTCCGGAGCCATATAATTAAATGTACCCTTCTGGGACAGGCCGCCGGTGGCATTTTCCAGGGTACGGGAAATTCAGAAATCGCCCAGCTTGAAATCGCCAAAGGAGTTGACGAATATATTATCGGGCTTGATGTCACGGTGAACGATCTGACGACGCTTGCAGATCTCCAGGGCAGAACAAATATCCACGCCCAGCTGCAGAACCTCCTGCTCGCTCATCTGCTTATCCACCAGATATGTATTAAAGGGAGTCAGCAATTCCATACGGATATAAATATCCCAGCCGATCTCGCCCTCACGCTCCACAACTTTGTAATCCTCAACGCTGACAATGTTCTGTGTACCCTTCAGCGCCTCCATCAGCCGGATCTCGCTGACAAAGTCATTGACAATGCCCTGGAAATAGGTTCTGGTACCTTCCTCGGTCAGACCCTCAGAACGCAAAGATGCCAGTTCAGAAGGATCGGTGGGGATGGAGATCACCTTGATTGCGGCATAGCTGCACAGGTTGCTGTCATTACGAACAGCCTTATATACAGTACCGTAAGAGCCTTTACCAAGGGTTTGTTCCACCTGCCATTCCGGCCAAACCGTTGTAATCATTTCCGTCGCCATAAACGCACCTCTTTCATCTCTTAAAAATAGAATTTTTATTGACTTGAATCAGTATAAACGAAACATTATCTCTGCCGCCGTTGTCCAAAGCCTCCTGCAGCAGGATCTTTGCTGCTTTCTTAGGCTTGTTCTTCAACACTTCGGCAATCCGCTCAGTGGTGACCATATCCGTCAAACCGTCGGAGCAGAGCAAGAATAAATTCCCGGGCGCATAATTGCCCAGGGCCACATAGGGTTCAATAATCATATCCGTTTCCGGAATGCCCAGATTCTGGGTCAAGGGCGGTTTTCTGCCGCCTACGGAGATACCCACATGGTCATAAGACAGCTGAACCAGATTCCCATCAGAAAACAGGTAGATCTTGCTGTCACCCACATTGCACATACCGGCCTGGGTGTCCGTAAAACGAAGGATCGCCGCGGTTGTGCCCATGCTGGTCACCATGTTTTCTTTGGTATATTGGCAAATGCTTTGGTTCGCCTGTTTGCAGAAGGTCTGCAGGTCTGCGCCCATATCTTCGCCAAAGGAGAATTCAGACATTTCCTTAGATGCCAAGAATGCCGCCATTTCGCCGCATTCCTCGCCGCCCATGCCATCAAAAATTGCAAAAACAGGCATTTTTTCGGATTTGATCCTACCGGAGATCACGCCATCCGTACCCCGGTTTGTACTGGGCATAAATTCGCCGTTGCAATAGAAATTATCCTGATTGGCTTTCCGGCATTTACCCACATGACTGGTGTAAAAATAAGAAATTTTTGCCATAGTCCCGCCTTTCCGCGGCTACATGCCACAATTTAAAGCCATTATAGCATATGCAATTTTCTAATACAAGAACTTTTCCAAGAAAAAAGGTCTGTTCTTTGGAACAGACCCCAGTCTGTCAAAAAACTCTTTTTTGACAGACTGGCAGAGGTCAATAAAGCCGTCAAGACAAGCAACTCGAACCCGAAGTGTATGTGGATACTCGAGGGGGGAGCGATGGGAGCGCCGCCAGTGGCGGATAAAGCGACCTGAGCGAGTGGCAGCGGTCGGCAGAATGTGTGTCCGCTCCGTCGGGCATACATTATGCCGGGCACCGCAACAGGATCGAACCTAAGCAGTAAGTCAAAACACCTTGCGTAGCAAGCTTTTTAGGAGAACGGATTGCCACGCCAGTGTGCGCACTGGCTCGCAATGACGCATCGAAATACTTGCGGTGCA
>JAFYVL010000093.1 GCA_017549125.1 Oscillospiraceae bacterium
GGGTCATACCGGGATATTCCACGGTCAGGTTGCTGTTCTGATACAGACGAACAGGATTTGCATAGTCACCAATGTTGGTGGTAGAACCAGCCTTGTCATTGGTGAAGGTAATGCCGTTCATCTCCCAAACCTGCTGAGTGGAAGTATAAGCAGTACGGTTTGCCTTGTCAGCAAAGCTGATGGTCACACCTTCGCCCAGATCAGGAATGACGGGAGTATCGGGGGTATCGGGCTGCTCAGGCTCGGTGCTGCCACCGCCGTTGCCGCCCTGGCCGCCATTTGCGCCCTCTGCCATGAACCATGCAGGGAACTGGGTAACACCGATCACAGAGGTATCAGCCAGGAAGCTGCTCTTGGAAGCAGACAGAGTGGTATAGGTCTCACCGGTACCGCTGTTGGTGTAAGTACCCAGGGTGTATTCCACACCGCTGACGGTGGTGGTCAGGTACTTGTTCTGGCTGTTCACAGCATATACAGTAGGAGTCTGCTCAGACTCTGCCTGATACAGAACACGAACCTTAGTTGCATCGCTCTCACGAGGAATGATGTTGATGTACAGCTTGGAGCCGCCGGAGATAGTATACAGACGAATACCGCCGGACACTTCCTCAAAGTATACATCAATTGCAGAAGCAACATTGGTGGTGGTATTCAGATATTTGGCATCGTAGGTGCCTTCCACATAGTAATTTGCATTACCCAGAGGAGGCAGGTTGACGCCGAACTTGTAAGCAGTACCAGCTACAGGGGCATCCACAAAGCCGTATCCATCAACGGAAGGTACATCCGGTGTATCGGGCTCGGTGCTGCCACCGCCGTTACCACTGCCTTCGCCGGTATACACGGTGATCTCCTGCAGACGAACCTGGTAGGGCAGATTCTCTACAGTAAAGCTGTCAGTAGCTACTGCCAGATCCACAATGACCACCAGGTCATTGACGATCACGGTCACGCCACTCATCTTGCCCAGAGCAGTGATCAGACCATTTGCATAGTCCTTGCCGTTTGCAGGTGCACCGCAGGTAAATACCAGACGGTTCATGCCGGGATAGGACACGGTCAGGTTACTGTTCTGATACAGACGAACAGGATTTGCATAGTCACCAATGTTGGTGGTAGAACCAGCCTTGTCATTGGTCATGGTGATGCCGTTCATCTCCCAAACCTGCTGTGTAGCGGTATAAGCGGTACGGTTTGCCTTATCAGCGAAGCTGATGGTCACGCCGCCGGTCAGGTCGGGGATCACAGGAGTATCAGGCTGCTCAGGCTCGGTGCTACCACCGCCGTTGCCGCCCTGGCTGCCATTTGCACCCTCTGCCATGAACCATGCAGGGAACTGCTTGACACCAATTACAGAGGTGTCATCCAGATATGTGAGGTTGGATGCAGAAATGGTATCAAAGGTCTTGCCGGAAGAATTGGTATAAGTACCAATGTAGAAGGACTGATCACCAATGGTAGTCTTGAAGTACTTGTACTCGGTGTTCAGTTCATAAACAGAGGGAGTTGCCTCAGCCTCAGTTCTGAATACAGGGTTACCCTTAGCAGCATCGTCAGCACGCTGCTCGATGTTGATATAGGTCTTAACGCCTGCATTCATGAAGTAGATGCGATAGCCGCCGGTCACTGCTTCCAGATATACATCCACACCTGCAGCAGTATCGGTAGAAGTACCGAAGTAGTAGGTGTTGACCATCTGGCCGGTGATATAGTAGTTAGCATTGCTCAGAGGAGGCAGATTGACGCCCAGCTTGTAGGCCTTGCCAACCTCAGGTGCATCTACGAAGCCGTAGTTGCCGCTGCCGGTGTTGCCGCCACCTTCATTACCACCGCCGGAGGGAGGTGTGGTATTGGTAAAGGCAGTAACGCTGTAAACACGGATCTGGTATGCCAGAGCATCGATCACCAACTGATCCACAGGTGCCTTGAAGTCGACGGTCACTACCAGGTCTTCCACAGTAACGACCACATCGCTTCTGCTTTCCAGAGCCTTCACCAGGCCGTTGACATACTCAGTACCGTTCAGAGGTGCAGAGTGGACAAAGACCAGGCGAGTCATGCCGGGATATTCCACGGTCAGCTTGCTGTTCTTGTAGAAACGAACAGGATTTGCGCTATCCACAATAGCAGAGGTGGAAGCACCCTTATCGTTGGTTACGGTAATGCCGTTCTGAGCCCAAACCTGCTTGTCAGATGTCTGAGAAACACGGTTTGCCTTATCAGCGAAGCTCAGAGTGATGCCGCCTGCGGTAGGATCGTTAAATTCGCCCTTCTCCACAGCATCCAGGATCGTACCCTGATCGAACTGAACCTTACCATTAAAGTTCACAATAGGACCGGTAACGGTAATGGTATCGCCAACTCTCAGGCCGGAAACCTGAGCCGCGCCGCTAGTCAAGCGGTAGCACTGGATGGGCTTGGATTCATAACCGGCTACCTTGATGGTAACGGTAATGTTATTGTACTGACTGCTGTAAGCAGTATCCACGCTGGAGATCAAGCCGGTCAGGGTGTAGTAGCCTTCCAGACGCTCACCGCTTGCCAGAGCAAATGCGGCTGCCATGATCTGCTCGGTGGTCATGCCTGCACCGGGGTTGTAAGCAGGTGTGTGCTTCGTGATGGTAGAGCCCTGTGCGAACTGAACCTCGCCATTGTACACAGTAATCACACCACGGACGGTAATGGTATCACCAACACGCACCTTGGTACCGTCAATACCCTCAACAGGCTTGACACGGTAGCAGTACATAGTGCTGCCGTCGGACAGCTGGATGTTCAGAGATACATTGCCGTAGCTTGCATCATAAGCGGTGACGATCTTGGTAACCTCACCGGTCAGATTGGAGAAGTAGGACAGGCTCTCGCCATCTGTCAGCTTAGCAGCATCTGCCAGGATAGCAGCCTCGTCGGAGGACTCAGGCTTTGCCACGCCGCCGCCGGAAATACGGCCCATCAGCGTAGCGCCGTTGCCGAACTGCAGCTCACCCTTATAGTTCTCGATCACACCGCGCACATCAATGGTATCGCCCACAGCAATCTGGGATGCATCCGCTGCGCCGCTCTTCAGACGGTAGCACAGCAACCGGGTACCATCGGACAGCTCGATGTAAACGGAGATATTGCCGTACTCCTTATCGTAGGGAGTATCCAGCTCAACGACCTTACCGGTCAGATTTGCGTAGTAATCCAGTTTCTGGCCATCTTCCAGCTTAGCAGCATCTTCCAGGATCTTTGCCTGGTTGGAAGACTCAGGCTTAGCAGTACCGCCGCCGGAGACACGCTTGGTCAGGGTACAACCGCTGCCAAACTGGATAGCGCCCTTATAGTTCATAATGACGCCGCGAACGGTAATGGTATCACCCACAGCGATTCTGGAAGCATCAAATGCACCGCTCTTCAGACGGTAACACAGCATCTCAGCACCGGTGGACAGCTCCATGTAAACGGAGATGTTGCCATACTCCTTATCATAGGGAGTATCGATTCTGGTAACCTTACCAGTCAGATTTGCGTAGTAGCCCAGGCTCTGGCCATCTTCCAGCTTAGCTGCATCTGCCAGGATGTTTGCCTGGTTGGAGGACTCGGGCTTTGCCACACCGCCGCCGCTCTTACGAGAGGTCAGAGTGGAACCGCTGCCAAACTGGATCGCACCGTTGTACTTCATAATGACGCCACGGACAGCGATGGTATCGCCCACAGCGATCTTGGAAGCATCTGCTGCGCCGCTCTTCAGACGGTAGCACAGCATTTCGGTGCCGTTGGACAACTGGATGTAAACGGAAATGTTGCCATATTCCTTATCATAGGGAGAGTCGATCTTGGTGACCTTACCCTTCAGGTTTGCGTAGTAGGACAGGCTCTGGCCCTCGGACAGCTTAGCAGCATCCTTCAGAATTGCCACCTGGTCAGAGGACTCGGGCTTTGCCACACCGCCGCCGCTCTTGCGGGAGGACAGGGTTGCGCCGCTGCCAAACTGCAGCTCACCCTTGTAGTTCTCGATCACACCGCGAACACCGATGGTATCACCCACAGCGATCTTAGAAACATCTGCTGCACCGCTCTTCAGACGGTAGCACAGCAGCTGCTTGCCGGTGGACAGCTCCATGTAAACGGAAATGTTGCCATATTCCTTATCATAGGGAGAGTCGATCTTAACGACCTTACCCTTCAGATTTGCGTAGTAGGACAGCTTCTGGCCGTCTGTCAGCTTAGCAGCATCCTTCAGAATTGCTGCCTGGTTGGAGGACTCGGGCTTTGCCACACCGCCACCGGAGACACGCTTGGTCAGCATAGCGCCGGAACCGAACTGGATCTCGCCCTTGTAGTTCTCAATCACACCACGAACGCTGATGGTATCCTTTACAGCGATCTTGGAAACGTCAGCTGCACCGCTCTTCAGACGGTAGCACAGCAGCTTAGTGCCGTTGGACAGCTGAATGTAAACGGAAATGTTGCCATATTCCTTATCGTAGGGGGAGTCGATCTCAACGACCTTACCGGTCAGATTTGCATAATAGCTCAGCTTCTGACCGTCCTTCAACTTAGCAGCATCCTTCAGGATGTCAGCCTGGTTGGAGGATTCGGGCTTAGCCACGCCACCACCGCTCTTGCGGTTGGTCATAGTACAGCCGTTGCCGTACTCCAGCTTGCCCTTGTAGTTCTCCATAACACCACGGACAGTGATGGTATCGCCCACAGCGATCTTGGCCACATCAAAGCCCTCACCGCTCTTCAAGCGGTAGCAGATCACGGGGTAGCTCTCATAGCCGGGAACGGAGATAATAACGGAAATGTTCTGATATTCCTTATCGTAGGGAGTATCGATCTCAGTGACCTTACCGGTCAGAGAGGAGTAGTAATCCAGATGCTCGCCGTCCTTCAACTTCAGAGCGTCCTTCATAATAACCTTCTTGTCAGCAGTTTCGGGCTTTGCTACACCGCCGCCGGAAATACGGTCCAGCAATGTACAGCCGCTGCCAAACTCGATCTTGCCCTTGTAGTTCTCGATGATACCCTTAACGGTAATGGTATCGCCACGGGCGATCTTCTCAACACCGTTGCCCTTCAGACGGTAGCAGGTCACAGGAATGTTCTTGTAGCCGTCAACCACGATCTGAACGGAGATGTTGCTGTATTCCTTATCGTAGGGAGACTCAATGTCAACAACCTTACCGGTCAAGGTAGCAAAATAAGACAGATGCTTGCCTTCGCCCAGCTTGGCAATGTCGCCAAAGATCTTGGCAGGATCGGAGGAGGGCTTCTCAGCCACACGGCCGCCGCTGATGCGATCAGTCAGCATACAACCAGTATCAAACTCGATCTTGTCCTTGTAGTTCTTGATGATACCCTTGACGGTAATCACGTCGTCCAGAGCGATCTGGTCAACGCCAGTACCCTTCAAGCGGTAGCAGGTGATGGGATAGCCCTCTGCGCCCTCGATGGTAATAACAGGGGTAATGTTGTTATACTCGGGGTCGAAGGGAGTCTCAATGTCGGTGACCTTACCGGTCAGAACAGCAATGTAAGGCAGAGTCTCATTGTGCTTTAGCGCATAAGCCTGCTTGACGATTTCCAGAGGATCAGTGGGAGCGTCAACAGCGTCGCCCTTCTCCCAGCTCTCCAGAATACAGCCAAAGTCGAACTCGATGGTGCCATTGTAGTTCTTAATGGTACCGGTAACGGTGATGATGTTACCAAAGTTCAGATTCTCAACACCGTCGCCCTTCAAACGGTAGCAGACGATGGGATACTCGGGGTAGCCCTCCACTTCCATGGTAACGGTGATGTTCTTGTACTCGGGATCGTACATGGTGCCGATGGCAATGACCTTACCGGTCAGAGTCACCTCGTAAGGCAGGCTCTCACCCTCGGGCAGTGCATAGGCATCACGCAGCACCTGACCCACATCGATTGCCTTGGGCAGGATGTAGTTCCAGGAGAAGGTGACAGTCTTGCCACCACGGTCGGTGATAGATGCGGTCAGGGTGTAGGGGGTATCCTGCTCGCACTGCTCGTTGATATCGATCTTGACCGTCTCGTTCTCGCCGGGAACGACCTTGATCATATCCTCACCCAGATCTACGGTCCAGGTGACTTCGAAGGGCTCGCCGCCCACACGGATCACAGCATAACGCTCGTAATCGCGGGGGGTAGGAGTTGCTTCGTCAGAACGCTTATACAGCGCCTTCAGATACTCCATCGCCGCATCAGCGGTGATGTAGTCGCCTACAGGTGTAGACGCATCGTTTTTCTTGGTGCTGTCAGAATCCTTACAGCCCACAAACAAGGTGAGCATCAGAGTCAGCAACAGCAGCCATGACAAAATTCTTTTCATACTTTAACTCCTCTTTTTGTTAGTCCAGAACAGTGATGTCATCTGCAGAGAAGACTTTGATCTGGTACTTACCATTATAATAGTCCACGATACCGCGAACATTGATGGTCTTACCCTGGTATGCCTCGGCGGTGATCAGATGACCCTCTGCGTCATACAGAACCACGGTGCGAACATCGATGGTTTCTGCAAACTGACGGCAAGTCAGAGTCATTGCACCCTTGGAAGCACTTTCCTCATTGGATGTGGTGTAGATGCTTGCCACACGCACATTTTCAAAGGAAACAGTTGCGCCCAGAGACAGCTCGCCATAGGAGAAGGTCTTGGTTTCGGTCTCATCATCGTCCAGAGAGGTCAGCACTTCCACATCCATGGTGGTGTTGTTAAACACCGCAGGATCGGTCACACGGTTAGATGCCTCATGACCGGAGGAGATCAGCTGAACGTTGCTGGGATCGTCGGGACGCATATCCACATACTTGATATCGGAAACCTGCCATGTACCGGCGGTTGCGTAATACTGGACAGAACCTACGATGCGGACACGGTTACCCACAGACAGAATCTCCAGGCCAGCGCCGGTCAGGTTGTAGCCATAGTACACAGTCATACCATAGTACATATCGGTTTCTTCGTCGTATTCCTCTACGTAAACGGTCTGGGAGTTTTCGTGGGTAATGACACCCTCAAAAGCAACCTTCATGTTCTCGTACAGTTCAATGTTGGTACGCAGACCCTTCAAGGTCACAGGAATGGCCTCGCCATAGTAGAAGTCGGGGTCTGTTTCGTTGGAGTGAACGTGCAGTTCATGTTGCTTGGCCTGGTTGATAGCTGCATTACAGATTTCGCCGTAACGGTTATCGCCGGATTTGGAGGCGATGGACAAACCGTTCTGCAGCAGTTCGATGTTCAGGTTGCGATATGTATCGCTGCCCTGGGGCTTATACCAGACCCAAACCAGGTAACGGCCGCCGGTGGAGTCAGCATTCCAGTTGCCATCATCGGATTCCAGCACAATATCGGTTGCGCCGGACAGTGCGGTTTTGGTAAAGTTGGAAGCCTTCTTGCCCCACTCCTCGATCTTACCGGTGGATTCGGGGGTGTTGACAGCCAGGTAACGAGCCTTCAGAACACCATTGGGAGAAACGCTGGTAGGTACATAGAAATGGGTGGTATCGCCGTCCACATAGGCCTTGATATCCTCAACGGTCAGCGCACATTTTACAGAATCAGATTCCATATCCAGCTCTACCTGACCGGCATAGTCAATGAATTCTGCAGAAGGCTCGGTGACCTCTGCGGTCTTACCACCCTTGTCGTCAGAACCGCAGCCTGCTACACAGCTCAGCACCAGGCACAGCGCCAACAACAAAGATAAGATTTTCTTGTTCATATTGTTTCCTCACTTAGGTCCGGCAGCCCCCGAAAGGGCTGCCAACCGATAATCTTAGAAGGATCTATTAGCTGGCCATATAGACGCACTCGTCGTATGCGTCCTTGAACAGCTTGTCGATGTCAGCATTGTCCTTAGCCAATGCCTGGCTCAGCAGCTTACCAACCTCGGTACGAGCAACGGAAGAACCGTTAAAAGCGGGAGAGGTGAAGTAGCCGTCAGCAGCCTCCAGGCCAACCTTAACCACCAGAGCGGTCAGGTACTCATAGCCGTTTGCACGGTTGAGCCAGCCAGCATAAGCCTCGTTGTCCTGAGCGGACTTGATAACGGGCATATAACCGGAGGTGGAGGAGAACTCAGTCTGGAATGCCAGATTGGTGGTCAGATACTTAACAAACAGCCAGGAAGCCATGACCTGCTGGTCAGTGGTCTTGCCGCCACGCAGGATGCACAGGCTGGGGCCCTGGGAGATAACCTTGGGGTTAGCGGGATCTGCCTGGGGAATGGGAGCAACACCAACCTCGAAGGCTCTTGCCTCGGGGATCTGGTAGCCGGCGCCGCCGGAAGAACCGACGCACATGTAGCTGTGCAGCACGTCCTTGCTCAGCTCGGTGAACAGAGCGGAAGTGTAGGAGCCGTAGATGGACTCGGTGGTGATGTAACCAGCCTGATACCACTCACGGAAACGCTTGACCATGCTCTTGCACTGGTCGTTGTTGAACAGGAAGTGATCCTTACCCTCGCCGGAAGCGGTGGTGAAGGGGTAGTTGTTCTGCTCACACATGGTGATGAACATGTTGTCCTCGGAGTCATAGCCCAGGGGTACGCACTTGGGGTCGATCTCCAGGATCTTCTTACAAACAGCTTCCATCTCGTCCCAAGTGGTGGGAACAGACAGGCCATTCTCTTCGAAGAAGGTCTTGTTGTAGTACAGAACCTCAGTGGACTTACTCATGGGCAGGGTATACATTTTGTCGTCGCCGTAAACCTTGCCTTCGTTGTAGAAGCCGGGGATGAAGTCGTCGATCTGCTCCTGGGTCAGGCCCATGATCTCCTTGGTGCCGTCGGCACGCTCGATCTCAACGGTGGAGCTGATCAGGTTGTCCATGGAAACGGTGGTCATGGACATATTGTAGGTTGCTACGTGGTCAGGATAGCAATATGCGATGTTGGGCTGGTTGTCGCCGATGATCTCGGTGTTGATCTGACCAGCGATGTCGGCCCAGCCGCCATAGGTGTCATGCTCGATGGTGATGTTGGGGTAGAGCTTGTTGAACTCGCCGATGTGGTAGTTCAAAACCTCTTGCAGCTTTGCGCCCATGGTGTGGGCAAACTTAATGGTAACCTTGCTTCCGTCGTAACCGCTGTTGGGAACTTTCACATCGGTGCTTTCGAAAGACTTCTTCTTGCCACCGCAGGCGACCATCATGCTCATGATCATGGCAACCAGCAGCAGAACTGCTACGATTCTTTTCTTCATGTTGTGTTTCCTTTCTATGTCTATAAAAAATTTACTAACAACTTAAAGGGTGGGACGGGAAACCCGTCCCCCACAATATTAACCTTTGATGCCGCTACGGCTTACGCCTGCCATAATATACTTACGCAGGAACAGGAATACCAAGAACAACGGCGCAGAAACAATGGCAACTGCAGCCATCTGCTTGGGGATATCTGCCTGTCCGGAAGTATCCGTAAAGGCATTACGCAGACCGTTTGTGATCAACTCATACTCCTTATCGGTGGTGACCAGCTTGGGCCAAATATAGGTGTTCCAAGCGCCCATCATCTTCAGGATGGTAATGGAGATCAGAGTGGGCAGAGCCAGAGGAACCATGACCTTCCACAGATACTTAATATCGGAAGTGCCGTCCACTTTTGCTGCCAGATACAACTCATTGGGGATCTGCAGGAAATTCTGCCGCAGCAGGTAAATATAGAACACGCTGACCAGGAAGGGAACGATCAGAGCAGTAAAGGTGTTGCCCCACTCCAACCAGTTAACCACGGTGATGTAATTGGTGATGGTAAACAGTTCACCGGGAATCATCATGGTAGCCAGCAGCATGGCGAACAAGAGTTCCTTGCCCTTGAACTCCAAGCGTGCGAAAGCGAAAGCGGTGATCACCGTGATGATCACGGACAGAATGGTGGAAACTACACCCACATACAGGGTGTTCAGGAACAGCCGACCCAAATTTGCGGTGTTAAAGGCGTTCACATAGTTGATCCATTGGATCTCATGAGGCCAGAAAGTAGGAATGGCCTTGCGGTACTCAGAAAGGTTCTTCAGAGAGGAGATGATCATCCAGTAGAAGGGGAACAGGACGATCAGCGCCATAATGCCCAGGAACAGGTAAATACCTGCTTTACCCAGGATACTCTTGACACGCTGAGAGGTGGTAATGCTCTGCAGGTTTCTGTCACTCATGGTAGTCATATTTTTATCAGCCATATGCTACCTCCTTAATAATGGACACGTTTCTTGCTGACCCGGAGGTTAATCAGGGTAACCACAAGAATAATGCCAAACAAAATGAGTGCTGCTGCACTGGCTGCGCCCTGCTTCTGGGTGCTCAATGCCTTGTAAATGTAGCCCACCATGGTATTCATATCATTGGGGCCCATGGTATCGCCGAAGATGCCCACGATACTGCTGTATTCCTTGAAGCCGCCGATGAAACCGGTGATAACCACATAGGCCAGCATGGGGGACAACAGCGGAATGGTGATCTTGGTCAGCACTCTTGCGCGAGGTGTGCCGTCCACACGGGCAGCATCGTAATACTGCTTGTTGATGCTCTGCAGGCCGCCCAGCAGGATCAGGATCTTGAAGGGCAATGCATTCCAAACGCTGTAGACCATAACCACAAAGCGGTTGGCTGCCAGAGAGGAGTTTGCGCCGATCCAGTCGACAGGCTTGCCGCCGAAGAACATAATCACATTGTTTATGATACCCCAGCTGTCCGCCAGAGCCTCGCCGCCTGCCTTGCGGAAGCCGATCACGTTAAACATAGCGGCGAACACCATGCCGATGGCGATGGAGTTGGTCACATAGGGCAGGAAGAAGATGGTCTGCAGACCCTTCTGCAGAGTCTTGATGGAGTTCAGCGCCACTGCGATCAGCAGCGCCAGAATGGTGGAGATAGGAACTGTGGCCACACACAGGATCATAGTGTTGGTCAAATAGTCCACAAAGTTGCCGTAGTCGAGCACCTTTTTAAAGTTTTCAATACCGATCTCATAGGTCTCACCCATGAGGGCTCTCTGTGCGCAGTAGTCTTCCTGGAATGCCATGGATACGGTGTTAATAATGGGCCACACCGTAAACACCAGCAACAGGAGGATCGCCGGCGCCAGATACAGCCAGGCTTTCCATTGCTGTTTACTTTCTACCATAGTGCGTCACCTCAAAAATAGATACGCTCTTCAGTTTCTGCGTTAAACAGGAACACCTTATGAGGCTTCAAGCTGAAGCGGATGGTCTGGGCAGACAGGTCGATCTTGTTGTCTGCATCTACGATGGAACGAACCAGAGGATTCTGGGATGCCACATGGGTAGAAACCACGCTCACATCACGACCCATGACCTCCAGGTTGGTCAGCTGGCACTCCAGAGTGCCGGCGGGATCTACTTCGAAGCCCTCGGGACGGATACCCACGATCACATTCTGGTCAGCCACACCGGGTACATCCAGAACAGCGTTCTCGCCCAGGATCAACTTGCCATTGGCAACCTGGCCATTGAACACGTTGATGGGAGGAGTACCCAAGAACTTAGCAACGAACAGGTTCTGAGGATTGTCATACACTTCCTGGGGCTTGCCGATCTGCTGCAGCACACCCAGCTTCATAACCACGATCATATCGGAGATGGACATAGCCTCTTCCTGGTCGTGGGTAACGAACACGGTGGTAATACCGGTTTCCTTCTGGATACGACGGATCTCCTCACGGGTCTGCAGACGCAGACGGGCATCCAGGTTGGACAAAGGCTCGTCCAACAGCAGGACACGGGGCATCTTGACCAGCGCACGGGCGATGGCCACACGCTGCTGCTGACCACCGGACAGCTCGCTGGGCTTACGATCCATCAGTTCATCGATCTGCACCAGCTTGGCTGCATAGTATGCTCGCTCCAGCATCTCGTCCTTGGTCATCTTGTCCTTGCCCTTCAGATTCTGCAAGGGGAACAGAATGTTCTGCTTGACGGTCATGTGGGGATACAGAGCGTAGTTCTGGAACACCAGACCGATGCCTCTGTTTTCGGTGGACAGCTCTGTTACGTCGTCATCACCGAAGAAGATCTTACCACTGGTGGGCTTCTGCAGGCCGCTGATCATGTACAGCGTAGTGGACTTACCACAGCCGGAGGGACCCAGCAAGCCGATCAGCTTGCCATCCGGAATTTCAAAGGTGAAGTCATTGACCGCAACCACTTCTTTGCCGGACTTCTTGTCACGGCTGGGGAAGACTTTCGTCAAATTTTGCAAAACAACTTTCATTATTTATTCCCTTCCAATTTCAGTTATTTTTTATTTTGAGGAGATGGTCCATCAATAATCTTGACGGGCGGCATTCTCCGCGTGTACTTTTTTCATGTAGTCCAGACGCTCCTGGGCATCGTTGAATACCTTCTGGCTGGGCAGATCCACCGTCACCGTACCGGACAGAAGATCATGCAAGCCTCTGTGGTCCCGATTAAACAGGGGGCACAGCACCTGGGCCAGCAGCAGACCTAATGCTATCAGCACTGCCATACCGCCCATAACACCCAGAATCATGAAGATGAGCATATACAAAGGGATCATCAGTCCCACAGTATATTTACAGAGGATGGCACGCACAAAGGTCTGCACACCGGACATCTTGACTGCGTCCACCCGAACCACACCCAGGGAGAAAATCTTTTTACCCAAGGTCTGTCCGTTCTTGAGCAGCATAGGGATGATAAACTCCATCAGCAGCATGGCTACAAACAAACTGATGGTAGGAATCAGCAGCACCAGGTTGCTCACCTTGCCATAAGCTTCAATGGCTTCCGGATCGGATTTCAATGCTTCCTCTGCCTCGGCATAGCGCAGTTTGTAGGCTTCCTTTTCCTCATCGGTAGCATCCTCCGCCGCCTCAGGCTGACCAAACTCCACATGGAATTGGGTTTGATACTTTTCATAGGCTGCGTTCAACCGAGCATTGTGTTGATCGTAATGGAGCATACCGGACAAGACATATGCCACAAGCACCACCACGGATACCATCAAAATACTATCAAAGAGCCAGGCAGAAATGCGTTTCCACATACTTGCTCTTTGGATCTCAAGACCCATAGGAATCTTCCTTTCTTTTGTGCGCCACAAGCAGGAAATCCACCTCCCGCAGCACACATATATAATTACTGCATCATAACTTCTACATCATCTCATAGTATAGCACAGTTTTTTAGAAAAAGCTACTTTATTTTTACAAAAAAACACGGAAACCTGCAGTTTTTTTCTGCAAGTTTCCGTGTTAATTTTATTTTGATAATTCAGCCTCGTAAGGCCTGTAAATATGCCATAGGAATCCGCAGGTCTCCCCTGCCCACACCGATCCGAATATCCGGTTTGTTTTCACCATGGAAATCGCTGCCACCGCTGGGTAAAATACCGTACTCCTGTGCAATGGTTTTTGCCAGAGAAGTGGTAGCGGCATCGAATTTGGAATAGATAACCTCCATGCCGTCCAGACCCAGCTCTGCCGCTTTGGGCAGGAATCGCCGTAAGCCGGCTTCGTCCAAACTCAAGAAGGGATGCGCCAGCACCACGGTGACACCCATGTTCTTTAAAAACACAATGGTATCAAAAGCATCCGGGTGCTTAGGGGGTACATAATAACCATGTTTGGGAGACAGCAAGCGTTTAAAGGCATCCTGCACAGATTCGGTATAGCCTTTTCTGGTCAGTTCCGCCGCAATCAGCGCGCGATTCACGTTTCCTTTGGGGGTCGATGCTTTAATGGCAGCATAATCGATGGCATAACCGGCTCGATTTAATGCATCCACCAAATCCACATTACTCTGCTCTTTCAGTTGTCGTTGCCGTGCCATCAAATTTTGGATCGGGGCATAATGTTCGGGCTTTAAGAACAGACCCAAAATATGTAGTTCTGCGCCTTCAAAATCCGTGGAGATCTCAATACCGGGTATGGCTTCTACGGGACTATTCTCCCCTGCCGCCAGAAGAACTTCCACGCCGTCAATGGTATTGTGGTCGCACAGGGCAATGGCCTGTAATCCGGCCGCCTCCGCCAATGCCAGCAACTGCGCCGGTGTGCAAGTACCGTCAGAATAACAGGAATGCACATGCAAATCGCAATATTGCTCCATATCGCCTCTCCTTTGCAAATTCAAATTTTCCGCTTTGCCTCCCCTGTAGGGGAGGTGCCCCGAAGGGGCGGAGGGGTGTTGTTAAATCCGCATAAATGTTGGCTTGAACACCCCTCAGTCACCTGCGGTGACAGCTCCCCTGCATGGGAGCCTTATGTGCGATAAATTGGAATTTAAAACAATGCTTTCAAAATGTCCTTAACTGCCTGTTTTTCATCGTCCATGTTGACGGTGTAATCACAGATATCCGCATTTTTCATTTCCGAATCCAATGCCATGAGGCGATTGACCTTTTCTTCCGTACTCAAGGACTTTTCCAGCAAACTGGTGAGTAGCTTCCGGCGGTCACGCTGTACATAAATGGTGGTGACCTTGGGGAAATGGGTCTTTAAGGACATAGCGCCGCAAATATCCATAACCGTCAGCACATGCTTGCCGCTGTCCAGAATTCGCTGAACGTCAGACTTACAGGAACCGTAGCTGTGACCGGCATAGGTGGTGGATTCAAAAATATCGCCCTGTTCCACCATTTTCCGGAAGGCATCCACGGTAATATAGTGATACCACTCGCCACCCTGAATACCCACAGAGGCATCGGTGGTGTAGCTGATCAGTTTTTCAAACTTCTTACTCTTCTTCACCAGCTGTTTTGCCAGATCGATCTTACCGCTGCCGGAAGGACCTACCAACACCACCACACCGGGCTCATTCTTATCCCGTGCTGCAGCATTGATGCTATAGCTTTCCGAGATAACCTCCACCAGCTTCAAAAACTCATCATAGGTATTCACTGCCAGCACGCCGGTGGCTTCCCGATTCCAGGGCTTCCGCAGCAAAATGGGGTAGTCCGCATTGGAACGCATCACATTGTGCAGACCATCGTCAAACAGGATATCCACATCGATCTTATCCTTACGAGAGCCCATATAAATATGGTCGGGCGGGATCTCCGGGAATTCCTCGGCAATACGCTGGGCACGGATGCCCATATACTCCGGATACACGGAGGTAGACACGAATACCTCTGCGATCTTGGACAGCTTTTTCACCAAAGCCTTTGCGCCCTTGATCACCGGCTGGGTACGGAAGAACTCCGGATCATGGAAAAACTCAAAAATCACATCCGCACGCGTACCCAAAGTACCCCAGCGATCCACCTCGTAGATGGTCAGCGGAGGGTCGAACTTATATTTCTCATTGGCCAGGCGGATGGCATAAGGAACGCATTCCATCAGCACATCATCAATATCCAAGGCCACAGACAATCGGAATTTTCTATTCATAAACACAACTCACTTTCTTGTGATAGGTTCATTATATACGCAACCCATCAAAAAATCAATTCTTAGGTTGCATTTGCTCGGTATATGTTGTAAAATCAAAGAAAATAAATTCCAATTTACCGCCTTGCCTCCCCTGTAGGGGAGGTGCCCCAAAGGGGCGGAGGGGTTTACGGAGATTGAGATCTGCTAACCCCTCAGTCGCTTCGCGACAGCTCCCCTACGAGGGGAGCCTTGTGTGCGATAAATTAGAGCATGA